>JAODAU010000035.1 GCA_025463615.1 Microbacteriaceae bacterium
CGGGCAGCGTGACGACGCCGTCGTGGATGCGGCCGATGAGGGTGTTCGCGATGGCGGCGGGCTCCTCGCTGATCTCCTTCGCCATGAAGCTCGACCAGCCGCCCTTCTCGGCGGCGGACGCGTCCCAGGCGACCTCGAACTCGCGGGTCTCGACGGGGTTGCCGTCGAAGTCGGTGACGGTGACGGAGTCCTTGCGGATCGAGACCACCTGGTCCTGGCCGATCTCCATCGCGTGGTGGGTGTGTTCCACGAACGCGGCGACGTCGCTGCCGAGGAAGTTCTCGCCCTCACCGAGGCCGATCACGAGCGGCGAGTTGCGGCGGGCGCCGACCACGAGGCCGGGCTCGTCCTGGTGCAGCACGAGCAGGGTGAAGGCGCCGTGCAGGCGGCCGACCACGTTGCGCAGGGCCAACTGCAGGTCGTGGGTCTTCTGGTACTCGAGGCCCACCAGCAGCGCGGCGACCTCCGAGTCGGTCTCGCTGGTGAAGACGGTCTCCGGATGCTCGGCCAGCAGCTCGGCCTTCAGCTCGGCGAAATTCTCGATGATGCCGTTGTGGATGAGGGCGAGCCTGCCCTCATCTCCCAGGTGCGGGTGCGCGTTCTGGTCGTTCGGCCCGCCGTGGGTCGCCCAGCGGGTGTGGCCGATGCCGGTGGATCCGTTCTGCAGGTTGGCCGCCTCCAGGTCGTCGACCAGCACCTGCAGCTTGCCCGCGCGCTTGCGGGTGTGCATCACGCCCTCGGGGTCGATCACGGCGATGCCGGCGGAGTCGTATCCGCGGTATTCGAGGCGCTTCAGGCCCCCGAGCAGCACCTCGACGCTCTGGTCACTGCCGACATATCCCACGATTCCGCACATGGACCCCGATTTTACGTTACGAACCCGGGGGCGCCGGCCGACGGGCCGCAACGCGACTACCCGGTACCCTTGGAGGTCTATGGCCGACCACAGCTCAGGGCACACCGCGAACGGCGGCCACGCGACCCCGTTCGTGGAGATCGCCCGATCCGACTGGGCCGCCCTGGCGCCCTCGACGCCCCTCCCGCTGACGCCCACCGAGATCGTGGAGCTGCGCGGGCTCGGCGACCGGCTCGACCTGCGCGAGGTGAGCGAGGTCTACCTGCCGCTCTCCCGGCTGATCAGCCTGTACGCCGTCGGCGCCCGGCAGCTGCAGCACGACACCAACGCGTTCCTCGGTCGGCCCTCGCCCGGCACAACCTTCGTGATCGGCGTCGCCGGCTCGGTCGCCGTGGGCAAGTCGACCATCGCGCGCCTGCTGCGCGAGCTTCTGTCGCGCTGGGAGGACACCCCGCGGGTGGAGCTGATCACCACCGACGGCTTCCTCTACCCGAACGCCGAGCTCGAGCGGCGCGGCATCATGGATCGCAAGGGCTTCCCCGAGTCGTACGACCGGCGGGCGCTGCTGCGGTTCGTCACGATGGTGAAGAGCGGGGCATCCGAGGTGCGCGCTCCCTTTTACTCGCACCTCAGTTACGACATCGTGCGGGACGCCGAGATCGTGGTGCGGCGCCCGGACATCCTCATCGTCGAGGGCCTCAACGTTCTGCAGCCGCCCGAGCCGGGCCACGGTCTGGCGGTGAGCGACCTCTTCGACTTCACCGTCTACGTGGATGCCAGGACCACCGACATCGCGGCCTGGTACGAGGAGCGCTTCCTCAAGCTCCGCGAGGGCGCGTTCGCCAACCCGCAGAGCTACTTCCACCGCTTCGCGTCGCTCAGCCTCGACGAGGCGCGCCAGCTCGCCCACGGGTTCTGGTCGCAGATCAACGAGCCGAACCTCATCCAGAACGTGCTGCCGACCCGCTCGCGCGCCGACCTGGTGCTGCGCAAGGATGCCGACCACACGGTCTCGAGCGTGCTGCTCCGCAAGATCTGACGGAGGCTAGACCGTCAGGCGCTCGCGCACCACGGCGGCCAGGGACTCGGCCACCTCCTGCGCGTCGGCCTCGCTCGCGGCCTCGACCATCACGCGCACCAGCGGCTCGGTGCCCGAGGGCCGCAACAGCACGCGGCCGGTCGAGCCGAGCTGCGCCTCCGCGAGGGCCACGGATGCCGCGATCACGTCGTCGAAGCGCAGGCGGTGGTGGTCGACCCCGCGCACGTTGATCATCACCTGGGGGAACACCGTCATCACCGAGGCGAGCTCGGCGAGCGTCTTGCCGGTGCGCGCCATCTCGGCCACGAGCTGCAGGCCGGTGAGGATGCCGTCGCCGGTGGTCGCGAACTCCGTCATGATCACGTGCCCGGACTGCTCGCCGCCGAGGCTGAGCCCGCGCTCGTTGAGCGTCTCCAGCACGTAGCGGTCGCCGACTGCGGTCTGCAGCAGTGTGATGCCGTGCTCCGCCATGGCCACGCGCAGGCCGAGGTTGCTCATCACGGTCGCCACGAGGGTGTTCTCGTGCAGCAGCCCGCGCTCCTTCATGGAGAGGGCGAGCACCGCCATGATCTGGTCGCCGTCGACGATGCGACCGAGGTGGTCCACCGCGAGGCAGCGGTCGGCGTCGCCGTCGTGCGCGATGCCGATGTCGGCGCCGGCCTCGAGGACGGCCTTCGAGAGCACGTCGAGGTGGGTCGAGCCGACCCCGTCGTTGATGTTGTATCCGTCGGGCTCCGCGCCGATCAGGGTGACGCGGGCGCCGGCATCCGTGAACACCTCGGGTGAGATGCCGGAGGCCGCGCCGTTCGCGCAGTCGAGCACGACGTGGATGCCGTCCAGGCGGTTCGGCAGCGTCGACAGCAGGTGCACGACATACCGGTCCTCGGCGTCGGCGAACCGGCGGATGCGGCCCACCTCCACGCCGGTCGGCGCGAGCTTGCGCTCTCCCAGGGCGGCCTCGATGCGGTCCTCGACCTCATCCGGGAGCTTGGTGCCCTTGACCGCGAAGAACTTGATGCCGTTGTCGGGCGCCGGGTTGTGCGAGGCCGAGATCATGACGCCGAAGTCTGCGTCGAAGTCGTCGACCAGGAACGCGAGCGCCGGCGTGGGGATGACCCCCGCGTCGTAGATGTCCACGCCCGAGCTGGCCAGCCCCGCCGCCACGGCGGCGCCGATGAACTCGCCCGAGACCCGGGGGTCGCGCGCGATCACGGCGATGGGTCGCCGGCCGGACGCGCGGCGTCCGTCTGCCATGCGGCCCTTGCCGAGCACGACCGCGGCCGCCTGGGACAGGCCGAGCGCGAGCTCGACAGTCAGGCTCTCGTTCGCGAGCCCGCGGACACCGTCGGTGCCGAACAGCCTAGGCATGCAAGCCCGACCCGATGCGCGTTAGCGCTTCGAGAACTGCGACGCCTTGCGGGCCTTCTTGAGACCGGCCTTCTTGCGCTCGATGACGCGGGCGTCACGAGTGAGGAAGCCCGACTTCTTGAGGGCGGCACGGTTGTTCTCACGGTCGATCTCGTTCAGCGAGCGAGCGATCGCGAGGCGGAGCGCGCCGGCCTGGCCGGAGGGGCCACCGCCGGTGATCTTGGCCGTGACGTCGTAGCTGCCGAGCAGGTCGAGCACCTTGAACGGGTCGTTGATCAGCTGCTGGTGCAGCTTGTTGGGGAAGTAGTCGGCGAGCTCACGGCCGTTGACCGTGATGGTGCCGGAGCCGGGCACGAGGCGCGCGCGGGCGATGGCCTGCTTGCGACGGCCGACGGCTGCGCCGGGGACGTTGAGCACCGCGCGGGGCGCCTTGGGGGCGGCATCCGGGGTGGTCTCGGTCGTGTAGGACTCGAGGGCCGTCTCGGCCTCGGTGTCGATGGAGTCTTCGATCTTCGCCATGGTGTGCGGAATCCTTATTGTGTCTCGCCGCGCTACTGCGCGACCTGGCCGAGGGTGTAGGTCTTGGGCTGCTGTGCAGCGTGGGGGTGCTCGGCGCCTGCGTAGACCATGAGCTTGGTGAGCTGGGCACGACCGATGGAGTTCTTGGGGAGCATGCCGCGGACGGCCTTCTCGACCGCGCGGGTCGGGTGCTTCTCGAGCATCTCCTCGTAGGTGGTCGCCGACAGCCCGCCCGGGTAACCCGAGTGGCGGTAGGCCAGCTTCTTCGTGAGCTTGGCGCCGGTGAGGGCCACCTTCTCGGCGTTGATGATGATGACGAAGTCACCCATGTCCATGTGCGGAGCGAAGGTGGGCTTGTGCTTGCCGCGGAGGAGCGTGGCAGCGTGGCTGGCCAGGCGTCCGAGGACGATGTCGGTCGCGTCGATGATCAGCCACTCGCGCTGGACATCGTCGGGCTTCGGGGAAAAGGTGCGCGTCACAGTACTGCTGCTTTCTTAGTCGAAATGAGGCGTTCGTGAATCCCACTCCGATGGGTGTTCGATTCGGGATCCGAAAGGAACGCTGCCGGTGGAGGGCTCAAGTTCGGGTGCTGTGCAAAGCGGCGCAGACACCAAGGGTCAAGAATAGTCGGGTTTCGGGGGTTCGGTCAAACTCGGTCGGCGGGCGCGGGTCTGCTCGGCGCGCAGTGCGAGTTCCGTGTCATCCGGGTAGCCGACCTGCATGAGCGTGAGGCCGCGGGCCGGCGCCACCTTGAACTCGCTGGTGCGCTGCAGCTCGTCGAGCAACACGACGAGGGCGCCGGGATCCAGCTTGCCCTCCCCCACCGCCACGCTGGCTCCCACCAGCGCGCGCACCATGCTGTGGCAGAAGGCGTCGGCGCGCACCTCGGCGACGAGCACGCCGTCGTCGCGCCTGCTCCAGCGGAAGTCCTGCAGGGTGCGGATGGTCGTCGCCCCGTCGCGGGGCTTGCAGTAGCTCGCCCAGTCGTGCAGGCCGACGAGGGCGGATGCCGCCGCGTCCATCGCATCGACGTCGAGCTCGGCCGGGTACCAGAGCGTCTGATTGCGCTCGAGCGGGTTGCGCGGCGCGAGCGCGTCGGCCACCCGGTACTCGTAGCGACGCCAGATCGCGGAGAAGCGCGCGTCGAAACCCTCGGGCGCGCGGCCCACCCGCGAGACGTAGACGTCGGATTCCAGGCCGGCGATTCCGTTGAGCCTGCGCTGCAGGGCCGCGGTGGCCTCCGCCGCGGGTCGGTTGTTGCGCGGGCGCTCGAGGCTCGCTAGCTGGTCGGCGGTGAGGTCGAGGTGGGCCACCTGGCCGAGGGCGTGCACGCCGGCATCCGTGCGCCCCGCCACCGTGAGGG
>JAODAU010000054.1 GCA_025463615.1 Microbacteriaceae bacterium
GCTGGTGTTGTCGACCGTCGAGTTGGAGCGGAAGGATGCCGCCACCGAACTCACCGCGAGCGTGCTGGGCTTCAGCGCGTACAGCGACGCGTCGTACGCGCCCGGGGTGCCGAGCTGGTCGCGCCAGGACGCGCTCGAGCAATCGGTCACCACGAAGCCGGCGAGCGCCGCCGACTTCTGGATGAGGCCGAACTCGGCCACCCGCCGCGGGTTCGCCGGGTCGAACAGGATGCACACCTGCGGTGCGGTCACCCCGGCCTTCGCCAGCAACGCCTTCGCGCCGGCGACGTCCACGCGCGCGAACTGCTTCGAGCCGTTGGTCGCGACGGACTGCGCGTACCCGGCCGACCCCGGCAGGAACACGAACGAGTCGCGGTTCGACGCGCCCCTCTGCAGCGGTCTCACCATCCGATCCAGGATCTGCTGCCGCGGCACCACGTCGAGGAACGCGCGGCGCACCCGCTCGTCGTCGAACGTGCCGTTTCGGCTCTTCGAGGACTGCAGGTCGAGCTGCTCCCAGGTGCCGTCGGACGACGTGGTGACCGTGGCGCCGTCGACGCGGCGGAGGGCTGCGTCGACGTCGGCGCTCGGCTGGGGAGTCGCGACATCCACCGTGCCGTCGGCCAGTGCCTTCACGGCGGCCAGCGGGTCGCTGATGGTGCGCAGCACCACGTGCTCGAACTGCGGCCGGTGCGCGCCCGTGTAGCGACGGTTCGCGGCGAGCGTCACCTTCGTGGGGCTGATCGCGGTGACCGTGTACGGCCCGTCGCTCACGAGCAGGGAGCGGTCCTTCGGGGTGGTCGTGAGGTTGAACGCGCTGTTCCAGGTCGACGCGATCGCCGAGAGCCTCCCCGTGTCGTCGTGCTGGATGGCCGCGATCAGCGCCTTCGACGCGGCCGCCGGGGAACGGATGCCGAGGGCCTTCGTCGCCACGACGTGCGCCGGCACCCCTACGCCCACCACCAGCTTCCAGTCCGGGAAATACCGGTCGAAGGCGAGCGTGAGCGACCGGCCGCCGTCGCCGATCACCGGCGTCTTCGTCACCAGCTGCAGGCCGTTGCCGCTGAACCCGTCGAAGTGCACCACGCCCTTCGGCAGCGCGCCGGTGAACCGGCCGTCGTCATCGGTGTAGCGCGACGGGTCGAAGCCCTTCGTGTTCAGGTTTCCCGAGTTGGCCGCCCAGGAGAGCAGCAGGTCGCCGGCGTCGACCGGCGCGCCGTCAGACCACATCACCCCCGACGCGATCGTGAACTTCACCGTGAACGGCTGCTGCGAGACGACCGTCGCGCTGCCGAACGAGGGGTCGTCGACCAACTGCGGGGTGGCGTCGTAGGCGGCGAACTGCGCCGACGTCGCGGCGGCGACGGCCGAGTTGGCCGCGGCGTTGCCGTACGAGGTCTTCGGGTTCAGAGAGGTGACCGCCGCGGGCACCGCCACGCTCACCGTCGAGCCCTCGACGAGCGTGGGCCCGGTGCATCCGGCCAGGGTCGCCGCAAGGGCGAGCGCGGCCGCCGCGGCGACCGTCGCCCGCGTTCGAGCGCGGGTCCTGAGCTTCATCCGACCGGCAATGCTACCGGCGGCGTGCGGCTACAGCGAGCCGGCCCGCTGCTCGCGACGCTCGCGCTGGGCGGCCGGGTCGGGCAGCGGCACGGCGGCGATGAGGCGCTGCGTGTACGGGTCCTTCGGGTGGCGCAAGATCTCGTCGGTCGTGTTCTGCTCGACCAGCTTCCCCTTGCTCATCACCGCGATGCGGTGGGCGAGCAGGTCGACCACGGCGAGGTCGTGGCTGATGAACAGGCAGGCGAACTGGAGCTCCTTCTGCAGCTCCTGCAGCAGCACGAGGAAGCGCGCCTGCACCGAGACGTCCAGGGCGGAGGTCGGCTCGTCGGCCACCAGCAGTGCCGGGCTGAGCGCGAGTGCACGCGCGATTCCGACGCGCTGGCGCTGGCCGCCCGACAGCTCGTGCGGGTAGCGGTTGCGGAACGATCGCGGCAGCTCGACCTGATCGAGCAGGGTCTCGACGCGTCGGTCGATCTCCTTACCGCTGGCCTCCTTCGAGAGCAGGATCGGCTCACCGATCGACTGGCCGATCGGGAACCGCGGGTTCAGCGACGAGCCGGGATCCTGGAACACGATGCCGATGTGCTGACGCACCTCGCGCATGTCGCGGTTGCTGATCTTGGCGAGATCCTTGCCGTAGACGCTGAGCGTGCCCCCCGCCACCTTGAGCAGGCCGACGGATGCCCGCCCGATCGTGGTCTTGCCCGATCCGGACTCCCCCACCAGGCCCACGATCTCGCCGGGGCGGATCTCGAGCGTCACGTCCTCCACGGCGCGGAACGCCGGGATGCGGCCGCGCTTCGGGTATTCGATCGTCACGTTCTGCAGCGAGAGCACGGGCTCCGCGCGGGTGGCCTCCGCCTCCGCGAGCGCCTCGGTGACGATCGCGCTGCCGGTGCCGAGGTGCGGCACCGCGGCGAGCAGCTCCTGCGTGTAGGGGTGCTTCGGCGAGTTGAAGATCGTCTCGACCGTGTCGCTCTCCACGATCACGCCGTCCTTCATGACGATGACCTTGTCGGCGAGGTCGGCCACGACGCCCATGTCGTGGGTGATCAGCACGATCGCGCTGTTGAGGCGGTAGCGCAGGTTGCGCAGAAGGTCCAGGATCTCGGCCTGCACCGTGACATCCAGTGCCGTCGTCGGCTCGTCGGCGATGAGCAGCTGCGGGTCACAGGAGATCGCCATGGCGATCATGGCGCGCTGGCGCTGGCCGCCGGAGAGCTGGTGCGGGTACTTGTTGAACGAGATGTCCGGGGTGGGCATCTCCACCATCGCGAGCAGCTCGATCGCGCGGGCCTTGGCGGCCGCGGGCGACAGGTCGAGGTGCAGGCGCAGGGTCTCCACGATCTGGAAGCCGATGGTGTAGACCGGGTTCAGGGCCGTCATCGGCTCCTGGAAGATCACGGCGATGTCCTTGCCGCGCACGTTGCGGAGTGCCGCCGGCGAGATGCCGATCAGCTGCTTTCCGTCGAGCTTGACACTGCCGGAGACGCGGCCGTTGGGCGGGGTCAGGCCGAGCAGGGCCATCGAGCTCGAGCTCTTGCCTGATCCGGACTCGCCCACGATGGCGAGCACCTCACCGGGCTTGACGTCGTACTGGAGGTCGATGGCGGCCGGGTACCAGGTGCCGTCGACCCAGAAGTCGACGTTGAGACCCGACACCTCGAGGATGGGGGCCGCCGTTGCGACGGGAGCGGTGCTCATCGAATGGTCCGATCTGTATGTACGACAATGGGGGAATGGCTGTTGGACCGCAGGAAACCGTGCTCGCGCCGCGATTCA
>JAODAU010000453.1 GCA_025463615.1 Microbacteriaceae bacterium
GCTGGTGGGCGCGATCCTGGCGCCGGAATGGGCGATGGGCGGCTGGGCGGTGCATCTGCGCCTGCCGGCGGTGTTCGCCAGCCTGCTGTTCGCCGCTGCCGAGATTCGCATGAAGCCGTTGCTGCGCGGCGCGCTGGCGACAGCGGCACTGGCCATGATCGCCATCAGCGCCATGACGTTGGCGCAAAGCTGGCGCGGCTATGACCGGCAGTTCCGCGAATTCACCGCCTCGCTCGCGGACATGCCGCGCGGCGTGCGGCTGCTGACGGTGCTGGACGGCGACGCGCTGGGCGAACAGGCCGACCAGCCTTACTGGCACATGGCGGAATTCGCCGTACCCTTGAAAGACGCCTTCACGCCGCTGCTGTTCACCACCAGGGGCCAGCATGTGGTGCAGCTCAATCCGCCCTATGACAGCTTCGCCGCTGCCAGCGCGCAACAAGGCTCGCCGCCCGACATTGACGAGCTGAACTTCCTGGCGCGCGGCGACATGGCGGCGGACCCGGACATGGCGGAAATCTTCCCCTATCTGGACCATTTCCAGTGCCACTTCGATATCGCGGTGGTGGTGCATCTGGGCGCAAAGCGCTCGGCCGTGCCGCCGATGCTGGCGCTGCGCCATGCCGGAAGCTTTTTCTCGCTGTACGACATCAGGCCGGACCGCTCATGCGCACGATGACCGCGCGAGCCACGACCCTTGCGGCCGTCACGCTCCTGGCGCTGATTGTGCTGCCGCTGCTGCTGCGCAATGGGTTCATGATATCGGCGCATGTGCCGCTCGACCCCAACGAGGGCTGGAATGCGGCCCACGCCATGGCGGCGAAGTTGTACCCGCCGCCCGGCAGCCTGATGATCAACAATTACCCACCGCTGTCTTTCTATCTCGTGCGCGCCATTACCGTGCTGACCGGTGACGCCATCGTGGCGGGCCGCGCCGTCGCCATGGTCAGCTTTCTGCTGGTGTGCGCTGGCATCGCCGCCGCCGCACGCCAGATGGGCAGCGACCGGCGCGGCGCCGCGCTGGCGGCCCTGTTCTTCGCCGCCGCCCTGCTGGTCGCCAGCGACTATGTCGGCATGGATGACCCGCAACTGCTGGGCCATGCGGTGCAGCTTACGGCGCTGCTGGTCCTGCTGCGCGGCCGCATTATGGTGGCGGCGCTGCTGTTCGCGGCCAGCCTGTTCGTGAAGCATAACCTGCTGGCGCTTCCGGTCGCCGCAGGGCTGTGGCTGTGCCTCACGGATCGTCGCGCCGGCCTGCGCTTCATTACCACCGGCCTGGTCGCCTGCGGGCTGGGCCTGATCGCGTTCCGGTTGACTTATGGTGCCAGCTTGCTGGCGCAACTGGCATCCTCGCGCCTGTCATCCTTCGCCAATCTTCAGGCCGCGGCGGCGCGTTTGTGGTGGGCGCCGCTGCCGGCGCTCGCGGCCTTTGGCCTGGCGCGCAACCGCTGGCGCAGCCTCTGCCTGATCTATACCACCCTTGCTGCGCTGCTGGGCATCATCTTCTCCGCAGGAGACGGCGTGGATGCCAACGCCTTCTTTGATCTCGCCATCGCCCTGTCACTGGTGCTGGGCCTGACACGCTGGACCCTGCCGGCTGCTGCGTCGGCGCTTCCTTTGCTGACGTTCCTGGTGCTGAATTTCAGCGACAACAATTTCTTCTTCACCCGCGCCTTCGCCGCCCGGTCGGCGCGTGACATCGCCTTTCTCAAATCCCGTCCCGGTCCGGCGCTGTGCGATCAGCTGTCGCTGTGCCTGTGGGCGGGAAAGTCCGCCGAGCTCGACATGTTCAACATTGGCGAAGCCATCAAGACCGGCGCCCGCGATCCCGCGCCACTGGTAGCGTTGATCGAAGCGCGTCATTTCGCGGTGCTGCAACTGGAAGACCTGGATGCCCTGGGACCGCAGGTGCGTGCCGCCATCGCGCGCCACTATCGCACCGATCACGCGGACGACAACGGAGCCTTCCTTACGCCGGTCAATTAGACTCTGGCCTTGACGGTGCCGTGGCGTTCCAGCTTGCCCCAGCCGACGAACGGGCCCTTCAGCGCCGTCCACAGCGACCGAACCACCACGTAATACATGATCTGGCGATAGCCGAAGCGCTGCAGCACCAGCCACCAGAGCAGGCTCCAGTCCTCGCCCTTTTCCATCAGGAAGCCCACCATGGCGGCCAGCAGGTCGACGATGGTGAACACGACATAATAGATCAGGATGGTCTGCAGATTGGCGCTGTTGAACTCCCCGCCATGCTGGGAATAGGCGATCCACTGCGTCGCCAGCTGCCACACCAGCAGCAGGTCGGCGACCGGCGCCAATGTCGTCAGCAGGATCTGGAACAGCCAGACCTGCGGTAACGCGACAAGTCCCAACTCGCCATACTGGGCGTTGAAGGTGATGCGGCGATACTTCCACAGGCACTGCAGCGTGCCATAGGCCCAGCGGAAACGCTGCTTGGCCAGGCCCCGCACCGTGGCGGGGGCCTCGGTCCAGGCCACGGCGGTGGGATCGAAATGTACCCGGTAGCCCTGGGTCTGGATGGCGATAGTCAGGTCCTGGTCTTCCGCCAGCGTGTCGACGGGAAAGCCGCCCAGCTCCAGCAGCACGCTCTTGCGCCAGGCGCCCACCGCGCCCGGCACCACCGTCAGCGTGTCCAGCGCCGACAATGCCCGGCGTTCCAGGTTCTGCGCCACGATGTATTCCAGCGCCTGCCAGCGGGTGATCATGTTGATGCGGTTGCCCACCTTGGCATTGCCCGCCACCGCGCCGATGGTGTCATCGGTGAACCAGCGCACCAGCCGCGAGATGGTGGTGGCCTCGAACTGGGTGTCGGCGTCCAGCGCTACGATCACGTCGCCCTTGGCATTGGCCATGCCGATATTCAGCGCATTGGCCTTGCCGCCATTGGGGATGGACATGACGCGCACCCGGGGCTCGCGCGCGAAATGCGACGTGACGATATAGGCGGTGTGGTCGCTGGAGCCGTCATCGATCACCAGCACATCCAGGTCGGCGTAATCGCTGGCGAGAATCCGCTCGACAGTGGTGACGATCACTTTTTCCTCGTTGAAGGCGGGGATCAGCACCGTCACGACCGGCGCGGTGCCGTCGCCCGGCAGCGGCACACCCGGCCCCTGCGCCCGCTTCCACAAGGCCAGCCCCGCCAGCGCCAGGAGGCGCGACACGCCCAGCACGATGGCGCCCAGGAAACAGTAATAAAGGAACTGCGCCACGTAGGAGATGGTGAGGAACACCAGCCGGTCGGCATAGAGC
>JAODAU010000164.1 GCA_025463615.1 Microbacteriaceae bacterium
CATATGACACCTCCTGGATTTTCTATACGTATTAGGGCTATCGTACCTGTGCACCGCCTCGAAAGCGAGGTCGTCGCGTCATCCGATGGATGTACCAGGGTTCCCTCTCGAGCCCGACGCGCTGAGCATACCCACCCTCCTAACGTGAAACCATGACAACCGCCCTACCGCTCAACCGCCCAACTCGTGGGCTTCGCTTCTCCGTGCGTGAGCATGCACCGAGCATCCTCGTGGCCGCCCTCAGCGCAGCCTTCGGTGCGGGCCTCGTGCAGGCGACCGCGTACCTCAGCGCACTCTTCGGCACGGGCGCGGGAGCCGTGTCGGCGGCGATGACCGCCCTGGCGCTCGTGTTCGTCGGCATCTCGATCTATGTCGGTGCCGTCGTCATCTCCAACACCTTCGCGACCATCGTCACGGCACGCACCCGGTCGCTCGCCCTGCAACGACTCCTCGGCTCAGACGCGGCACGGCTTCGTCGCGGCGTGAGTCGCGAGGGCCTCCTCGTCGGCGTCATCGGTGCGGCACTCGGCTCGCTGATCGGTGTCGGCCTCGCCACGACGCTGCTCGCCATCGGACGCGCCACGGATGTGATGCCCGCCGGTGATTACCCGCTGCTCACGCCGACGCTCCTGCTCCCGATCGTCGCGGTCATCGTCACCACCTGGGCCGCGTCGCGCGTCGGCTCCCGCCAGGTGCTCCGCGTGTCGCCGGCGCAGGCGATCGACACGGCCGGAGTGGATATCGCCGAGCCGCACCGGTCACGGGTCGCTCGGGCGGTGATCGCGGCGCTGCTCGCCGCCATCGGGGTGAGCCTGCTCGCATTGGGCGTCGTCGTGGGCTTCGTGACCCCTTTCGGCATGGTCATCGCCATGTTCGGCGGATTCATCTCGTTCGCCGGGGTGCTGGTGGGGGCGCACCACATAATGCCCGCGCAACTGAACCTGGTCGGCAAGACCCTGGGCCGCAGCGTGCCCGCACGGATGGCGGCCGCAAACGCACTGCGCTACCCGGGTCGCAGCACGCGCACCACGATCGGACTCGTCATCGGGGTCACTCTCATCACCACCTTCACGGTGGCCGGGTCGACGTACCGCGACATGGCTCGCGGGGCCGCATCCACGGTCCAGCAACGACAGACCATCGACCAGGTCCTCGCCATCACCATCGGTGTCATGGCCGCACTCATCGGCTTCTCCGCTGTGATCGCCGCCGTCGGGATGGTCAACAACCTCTCCCTCAGCGTGCTGCAGCGCACGAAGGAGATCGGTCTGCTGCGCGCGCTCGGCCTCACCGGCGGTCAGGTGCGAACGATGATCCTCGCCGAGAGCGTGCAGATGAGCGTCACCGCCACCGGACTCGGTCTCGCGCTCGGCATCCTCTACGGCTGGGCCGGCGCCCAGTCGATGTTGTCCTCTGTCGTGAAGTCGTCGCTCGTTCTCCCGAGCGTCCCATGGCAGCTTCTCGCTGCCGTGATCCTCGGCGCAGTGGCCCTGGCTGCGGTGTCGTCGCTCGCCCCGTCGCGCCGAGCCACCCGCATCCCGCCTGTCACGGCACTGGCGGTGCAATAGACATGACCGGCTACACGCAGCCCGACACCATCGTCATCACCGTCGATCCGGCGGAGTCAACGGTGACCCCACCGAACCGCCGGATCAGAGCCCGCGCGTGGCTTTCCCGGCACCGTCGCTTGCAGCTCGCCTACCGCATCGCGATTGCTGTGGTCGGGTCGATCGTCACCGTCATCGGAGTCCTGCTGGTCCCGCTGCCCGGACCGGGCTGGCTCATCGTCTTCGCGGGCCTCTGGATCCTCGGCGCCGAGTTCGCGGCCGCCCGCGCGGTCACCCGCGTGCTGAAGCGCATGCTCCGCGCCATCGGCGCGCGGATAGCCAGATGGCGGGCGGCCCGCCGGGAGCGACGGTCGAACCCGTGAGCGCTCCGATCGCTCCCGGCGCGGTGCCGAGGTCGTGGTACACCGCGAGGGAGCTGGATCGGGCATCCCGCGGCGCGTAGCTGCACGTGATGCCGAGCGGCAGGACGCTCAACGTCTCGATAGTGCGTGCGTTCGCGATTGTGGGCACACCCGCCCGCGTGCTAGCTTTCCCGTGATCGTGATCCGTCGACAGGAGGTGAGACCCATGAACGCAGCATCCGTACTGGGCGCTCCCCCGCTGGGCATGATCGCGCGACTGAGGTAGTCGCATCCGGGAGCGCCGCACAGGCAATTCGCGAAAGGCGACTCCCATGAACACAACACCTTCTCACACACACACCCGCGCCCTCGTGCTCGCAGGGGCGGGAGCGGCCGGCAACGCCTGGCAGCTCGGGCTCATCGCCGGGCTGGCGGACGCCGGCGTCGATCTCACGGAGGCCGACCTCATCGTCGGCACCTCGGCGGGCTCCACCGTCGCCGCGCAGGTCACCAGCGGCACTCGACCGGCCGAGCTGTACGCGGCCATTCTCGCGGCACCGCCCGCTCCCCCGGGCGCTCGGCCCGGTGCGCCCGGCGGACACGGGCCGATGAACGGCCCGAACTACCTGGACTGGTCGGACGAGATCATCGCGGCATCCGCGGACGCGCCAGACTTCCGCCGCAGGCTGGCCGCGGCCGCCCTCGAGCTGGATGCGGCGGCCGAGCCCGGCGAGAACCGCTGGCGTGACATCGTGGCGGCCCGGCTTCCCAGCCACGAATGGCCGGAGCAGCGCCTGCTCATCCCGGCCCTCGACGCCCTCACCGGCGAACCGGTCGTCTTCGACCGCGAGAGCGGCATCGACCTCGTGGATGCCGTCGCCGCGAGCACCTCGGCCCTGACGCCCTACCCGATCGGCGACCGCCGCTTTCTCAACGGTGGCTACCGCCGCAGTTCGAACACCGACCTCGCGGCCGGGTACGAGCGCGTGCTGGTACTCGAGCCGTTCGGGGGCAGGTCGCGGCATCCGGCCGAGTGGGGGCTGAACCTCGAGACGCAGGTCGAGGAACTGCGGGCGGCCGGCAGCGAGGTCGAGGTGGTGTTCCCGGACGCCGGCTCCGGCGACGTGTTCAACGCGAACGCGCTGGACCCGTCGACCCGGCTCCCCGCCGCGCGGGGTGGCTACGAGCAGGGTCAGGCGATGGCGAGTCGACTCAGCGAGTTCTGGGGCTGAGGCGCCCTAGCGCGCCGAAGTACTCCGCAACCAGCTTCTTCGGCGCCTTGCACGCCCACGCCTCGATGATCACCTCGGCCAGCTGGTCGCGCTCCAGTTCGCCCAGCCGCGACTGCTGCACGAGCACCGCGTTGTAACCGCTGAAATGATCGATCGTGAAGAACGGGGTGGCGGGATCCTGCACCAGGGCGTTCTTGGCATCCTCACTGGGCACCGAGATCACCAGCAGGTCGTCGAACAGCTCCCCCGTCGCCGGGTCGATCGCGGTCTTGTGCGGGGCCCGATGGAGCACGAAACCTTTGCCCTTGTCACCCCGCGGCACCTTGTAGGTGGGCCGGTCGCCCCACGAGATCCCGAGCTCGACCTCGGGCAGCGAGAGGCAGATCTCGTCGACATCCGCCGGTGTTGCTCTCATGGCGCGAGGGTAACACCGGCCGGGCACCGGCAAAAGGGATGCTGACCGTCGCCTTGGAATGCGGCAGCCTCCCACGCGCACGGGGCTACCCTTCGAAGCAGGCAGCTCAGGACCTCGGTCGCCACTCACCACAGGCGAGCGAGGGAGAGACCGATGACCAGCCTGACCCCTTCGGTGACGTTCACGAAGACCAGGCCCGGCGGCGACCGCGGCAGCCCGACGAGCGAATACTCCGGGATGCTGAAGACCGTTCGCGAGGCCGGCCTGCTTCGCCGCCGTCCCGGCTTCTACGCCGCCGTGTTCGCCGGGGTGCTCGCGGCCCTCCTCGCCGCGATCGCGGGCATGCTGCTGCTCGGTGACTCCTGGTTCCAGCTCATCATCGCCGGGGCGCTTGGCCTCATTTTCACCCAGTTCGCGTTCCTCGCACACGAGGCGGCGCACCGGCAGATCTTCGCGTCGAACCGCGCGAACGAGGTGGCCGCGCGCTTCATCGGCAACTTCCTCGTCGGCATGAGCTACTCGTGGTGGATGAACAAGCACAGCCGCCACCACGCCAACCCGAACGCGGTCGGCAAGGACCCGGACATCGCGATCGGCGTGCTCGCCTTCACCGAGGAGGATGCCGCGCGCTCCGACCGGGGAATCAAGGCCTGGTTCATGCACCGGCAGGGCTACCTGTTCTTCCCGATCCTGCTGCTGGAGGGCATCGACCTGCACCTCACCGGATTCCGCAGCGTGTTCGGGCGCGGGAAGGTCGACCGGCGCGCGATCGAGATCTCCAGCCTGCTGCTGCGCTTCGCCATCTACCTCACCGCGGTGTTCCTGTTGTTCCCTCCCGGCATGGCGTTCGCGTTCCTCGGCGTGCAGCTGGCCGTCTTCGGCGTCTACATGGGCTCGTCGTTCGCGCCGAACCACAAGGGCATGCCCATCGTGATGGAGGGTGCGCGGATCGACTTCCTGCGTCGGCAGGTGCTCACCTCCCGCAACATCCGCGGCGGCTGGTACATGGACGTGCTGATGGGTGGACTCAACCACCAGGTCGAGCACCACCTCTTCCCCAACATGCCCCGACCGCACCTCAAGCAGGCGCGCCTGATCGCCAAGGACTACTGCGACGGGCACGGGATCCCGTATACGGAGACCTCGCTCGTGGAGTCGTACGCCACCGTCGTGCGCTACCTCAACACGGTCGGGATCGTCGCCGGGCGCGATCCGTTCGACTGCCCCGCGGCCGCGCGTCTGCGCTAGGACAACGTCTCGTCGTAGTGCCGCAGCAGGTCGGCCGGGTCGTCCCAGACGAAGAACGCGCCGGCGTCGAACAGTTCGAGCGCGCCGGTGCCGCCCGAGCGAAGGGCGACGCAGCGCACCCCGGCACGCACGCCCGCCTGCACGTCCCAGAGCGAGTCGCCCACGAACACGGCCTCGGATGCCTCCACCCCGGCCCGCTCGAGTGCGACGTGCACGATGTCGGGCTCGGGCTTCGCGGTGTCGACGTCCTCGGACGAGGTCACGGCGTAGACCTCGTCGTCGATGCGCAGCACGCGGCGCAGGACCGCCAGCTCGTCTTCGGGTGCGGAGGTCGCCAGCACCGGCCGCTGACCGCGCTTCGCGACCTCCCGCACAAGCTCCCTCGCGCCGTCGAGCGGGCGCAGCGCCGGGCTCAGCTCGTCGTAGAAGCGCGAGTGGAGCTCCTTGGCCCGATCCCCCAGAGCCTCGGCCTCGTCGCCGAGCAGCGTCTCGAGCAGCTTCGCCGAGTCCATGCCGATCGCTCCGTGGATGCGCCACGCGTCGACCGGGCGCTCGAGCTCGCCCAGGGCGCGGGTCCACGCCTCGACGTGGGTGTAGTTGGAGTCGACGAGCGTGCCGTCGACATCGAAAAGCACAGCGCGAACGGTCATGACCACGAGGCTAGCCGTCACCGCCGCGCGCTTTCGCTCCCTTGCCAAGCGGCGGAAAACGGGTAGGCCGACGCATGCCGCCGCGCAACCCCTGCCACCACCGGATTGCGCGCGTACGGTCCGGTGCATGAGAGCCCTTACCTACCAGGCGAAGCGATCCGTGAGCGTCGAGACCGTGCCCGACCCCATCATCCTCGAGCCGACCGACGCCAT
>JAODAU010000278.1 GCA_025463615.1 Microbacteriaceae bacterium
CACGTCCGCGAGGAGATCCCGTTCTACACCGGTCGCCGCATCGGCCTCGACGAGATCGCGGAGGTGCTGTCATGAGTTACGACGCGATCCTGCTCGCGAGTTTCGGTGGGCCGGAGGGGCAGGAGGACGTGATTCCGTTCCTGCGCAACGTGACTCGCGGCCGCGGCATCCCCGAGGAGCGGCTCGAGGAGGTCGCCCACCACTACCGGCACCACGGCGGCGTCAGCCCGATCAATGGGCAGAACCGCGAACTCAAGGCCGCCCTCGAGGCGGAACTCGCGAGCCGCTCAATCGAGCTCCCGGTCTTCTGGGGCAACCGCAACTGGGCCCCCTATTTTGCGGATGCCCTCCGCGAAGCCCACGCGGCCGGACACCGACGACTGCTCGCGCTGGTCACGAGCGCGTACACGTCATACTCCGGAGTCGGGCAATATCTCGAGGACTTCGATCGCGCGCTCGACGAGACGGGCCTGCGCGACGAGCTGCAGATCACGAAGCTGCGCGAGTTCTTCGATCACCCGGGGTTCATCGCCCCCTTCGTCGAGGGCTTGGGTGCCGCCCTGCGTACGATCGAGACAGAACGACCTGGCGCGCACACGCACGTGCTCTTCGTGACGCACTCGATCCCGACCTCAGCGGCCGAGGAGTCCGGGCCGCAGTTCGGGCAAGGCGGTGCCTATGTCGCGCAGCACCGTGCGGTCGCCGAGGCCATCATGCGCGACATCGGGCTCACCTGGTCCCTCGCCTTCCAGTCGCGCAGCGGTGCGCCGAGCACGCCATGGCTCGAACCCGACATCAATGACGCGATCGTCTCCCTCGCCGCCGACGGCGTGACGGCGATCGTGATCGTGCCGATCGGCTTCGTCAGCGACCACATGGAGGTCATCTGGGATCTCGACAACGAGGCCGTCGCGACCGCCGAAGGCCATGGGATGCTCGTCGAGCGAGTCGCGACGCCTGGCGTTCACCCCGCCTTCGTCGCCGGTCTCGTCGATCTGGTGCTGGAGCGGGTTAACGCCGTGCCGGAAGGGGATAGGCCACACCTCACCGCGCTCGGCCCGTGGCCGGACATCGCGCCGCTGGGTGCGGACCTTTCGGAGATGGCGCCATGAGGATCGGCACGCGCGGCAGCGCCCTAGCGCTCGCCCAGACCACGAGCATCGCGAACGCGCTCGCCGCGAAGACCGGGGTGACGCCGGAGCTCGTGACCATATCAACAGAGGGTGACCGCTCGACCGCGTCGCTCGCGAGCCTCGGCGGCACCGGGGTCTTCGCGAGCGCCCTGCGCGACGCGCTGCTCGCCGGCGAGGTGGATGTCGTCGTCCACTCGCTCAAGGACCTTCCCACGGCAGCCCACCCCGGGCTGACCATCGCCGCGATCCCGAAGCGTGCGGACGCAAGGGACGCGCTCTGCGCGCGCGATGCCCTCACCCTCGACACCCTGCCCCCCGGCGCCCGGGTCGGAACGGGGTCGCCGCGCCGCGCCGCACAGCTGCGCTCGCGGCGGCACGACCTCGAAATCGTCGACCTGCGCGGCAACGTGGACACCCGCCTGGGCACAGTGGCCTCCGGAGAGCTCGACGCCGTGATCCTCGCGGCAGCCGGCCTCGACCGGCTCGGCCGGCTCGACGCGGCAACGGAGTTGCTCGGGCTCGACGGCTGGCCGACGGCACCGGGCCAGGGCGCGCTCGCGGTCGAGGTGAGGTCGGGAGAGGAGGCGCTCGCGAAGGGGCTCGAGCACGCGGCATCCCGGATCATGGTCGAGGCGGAGCGCCGCACCCTCGCACTGCTGGAGGCCGGATGCTCGGCTCCGGTCGGGGCGCACGCACTCATCGAGGACGGCATGCTGTTCCTCTCCGCGCGGGTGTACGGCCTCGAGGACTACGTCACCAGCTCGCACGCCCTCTACGTCTCGGACACCAGGGATCCGGCGGGCGAGGTTGCCGAGCGGGTTGCCAGGGAGCTGTTCGACCTCGGCGCTGCGGACCTGATGGGAGCGGCCAGGTGATCATCCGTCCTCGCCGCCTGCGCGCGACCTCGGCGATGCGCCGGCTCGTTGCCGAGACGCGGCTGCATCCGGCGGAGCTCATCCTGCCGATGTTCGTGCGCGAGGGCGCGACCCAGCCTGTTCCGATCTCCTCGATGCCCGGCGTCGTGCAGCATTCGCTCGACTCGATGCGTCGCGCGATCGCGGAGGCCGCGTCCCTGGGGGTCGGCGGCATCATGCTCTTCGGTGTGCCCGAGCGAAAGGATGCCGTGGGCTCGGGCGCCACTGACCCCGACGGCATCCTCAACGTGGCCACCCGAGCGGCCGTCGCGGAGGCCGGTGACGCGCTCGTCGTGCAGACGGACCTGTGCCTCGACGAGTTCACCGACCACGGCCACTGCGGCGTGCTGGACGCCGAGGGCCGCGTCGACAACGACGCCTCGCTGCAGCGCTACCGAGAGATGGGGGTCGCGCAGGCCGAGGCGGGATCCCAGCTGCTCGGCCTGAGCGGCATGATGGACGGCCAGGTTGCGGCGGTGCGCGACGCGCTCGATGTGGCCGGGCATCAGGACACCCCCATACTCGGTTACGCGGCAAAGTACGCCTCGGCGTTTTATGGACCGTTCCGCGAAGCCGTGCAGTCGTCGCTGCAGGGTGACCGGCGGTCGTACCAGCTCGACCCGGCGAACGCGCGCGAGGGTGCGCGCGAGGTGTTGCTCGACGTCGAAGAGGGCGCCGACATTGTCATGGTCAAACCGGCGATGAGCTACCTCGACGTGCTTGCCGAGGCTGCCGCGACGAGCCCGGTCCCGGTGTGGGCGTACCAGGTCTCCGGGGAGTACTCCATGATCGAGGCCGCCGCGGCGAACGGGTGGATCGACCGTCAGCGGGCGATGCTCGAGTCGGTCACGAGCATCCGCCGGGCCGGCGCAGACGCCGTGCTCACCTACTTCGCCACCGAGCTCGCGCGGAGCCTCGGCTCGCGATGACGACCAACGAACAGGCCTTCGACCGCGCCAGGGCCGTGCTGCCCGGCGGCGTGAACTCGCCCGTGCGCGCCTTCGGCTCGGTGGGCGGTGCGCCCCGATCGTTCGTCTCCGGGCGCGGACCATACGTGACGGATGTCGCGGGCCGCGAGTACGTGGACCTCGTTGGCTCGTGGGGTCCGGCGATTCTCGGGCATGCCCATCCCGCAGTCATCGAGGCCGTGCAGGCCGCCGCCGCGAGAGGGCTCGGCTTCGGGGCATCCACGCCTGGCGAGACCGAGCTGGCGGAGCTGGTGCGCGATCGGGTCAGCCCGCTCATCGAGAAGCTGCGCCTGGTCTCGACGGGCACCGAGGCGACGATGACCGCGATCCGGCTCGCGCGCGGCGCGACCGGGCGCGACCTGCTGGTGAAGTTCGCCGGCCACTACCACGGACACTCCGACGGGCTGCTCGCCGAGGCGGGCTCGGGGCTTGCGACCCTGGCCATCCCCGGGTCCGCCGGGGTGCCGGCCGCGATCGCGGCGCAGACCCTCGTGATCCCGTACAACGACGCCGCCGCCGTCGAAGCGGTCTTCGCCCGGCGGGGCACCGAGATCGCCGCGGTGATCGTCGAGGCGGCAGCGGCGAACATGGGGGTCGTGCCGCCGGTGCCCGGATTCAACGCTGAGCTCACGCGCATCGCCCACGAGCACGGTGCGCTCGTGATCCTCGACGAGGTGCTCACCGGCTTCCGCGTCTCGCCATCCGGGTGGTGGGGTCTCGATTCGTCGTACCTTCCGGACCTCGCCACGTACGGCAAGGTCATCGGCGGCGGCCTACCGCTCGCGGCGCTCGGCGGTCGTGCCGAGCTCATGGACCTCCTCGCCCCGCTCGGCCCCGTCTACCAGGCGGGCACGCTCAGCGGCAATCCGGTCGCGGTCGCCGCGGGTCTCGCAACCCTGCGGGCGGCGGATGCCGCGGTGTACCAGCACCTCGACGCGACCGCGGCCACGGTCTCCGCCGCCCTGACCGAAGCCCTCGCCGCAGCGGGAGTCGCGCATAGCGTGCAGCACGCCGGCAACCTGTTCTCCGTGGCGTTCCGCGCCACCCCGCCGCGCGACTACGCCGAGGTCACAGCGCAGGACGCGTTTCGCTACCCGGCGTTCTTCCACGCCATGCTCGACGCGGGGGTGTCCATGCCGCCGTCGGTCTTCGAGGCGTGGTTCGTATCGGCGGCACATGACGAGGCCGCCGTCTCACGGATCGTCGAGGCTTTTCCTGCCGCTGCCCGAGCTGCCGCATCCGCCTGACGTATTCCGAATCCGGCATGAATGCGCGAGGATGAACTGTACTCGCGCCGACGAGGCCGCGGAACCCCTGAACTCGGCCAGCCGCCTCTGCGACGGCCCGGGCTATGGTGGAGAAAGAAGACGGCAGCAAACGAATGGAGAGCCCCATGAAAGGCAAGATCCTCCTGCTGGTCGGTGTGGGTATCGGCTACGTGCTGGGTACGCGCGCCGGACGCGAGAAGTATGACGAGATCAAGGCAGCAGTGGACCGGCTCTGGAACGACCCGCGCGTGCAGCGTCAGGTCAACCAGGCCGAGGACTTCGTCAAAGACAAGGGTCCCGAGGTCGCCGAATTCCTGGCCGACGGCGCCAAGAAGGTCGTCGCACAGGTTTCGGGCTCGAAGGCCCCCACGCGCAGGCCCGCGGCCCGCACGACCCCGGCGAAGCCCCCAGCCCCCCCTACCCCGGTGAAGCCTGCGGCCTCAGCCCCACCCACCTCGAAGCCCTCCTCGTAGGAGGAGGGAGCAATGACTGGCGTACCGGGCATGACGCCCAAGAGGTCGCTGTTCAAACTCATCGGCGACCTCCCGAGCCTGCTCGTCGAACTGCTCAGGAGCGAGCTCGAGCAGCTCAAGCAGGAGCTCACTGAGAAGATCAAGCACGCCGGCGTCGGGGTGGGGCTTCTCGCGGGCGCCGCCGTGTTCGCGTTCTTCGCGGTCAGCGTGCTCATCGCCGCCGCCATCCTCGGACTCGCGGTGGTGCTGCAGGCCTGGGCAGCGGCGCTCATCGTGGGTGCAGCGCTGCTGATCATCGCGGGCATCCTCGTCGCGGTCGGCGTCACCAGCCTGCGTAAAGGCATGCCACCGGCGCCCACCGAAACCATCAAAAGTCTCAAGAAGGATGTCCGCGCCATCAAGGGCATCGGAAAGCGAGCAAACCCATGAGCGACATCGAATCCCGCGTCGCGGGAACCCGCGCCGACCTGGAAGCCACCCTCGACGCGATCGAGGACAAGCTCAACGTGCCCAAGCGGCTCGGCGAGCTGACGACCAGGGCCCGCGCCTCCTACGAGGCCAACCCGATCCCGTGGATCATCGGCGCGACCGTCGCCGCGATCGCGGTCGCCGGCATCGTGGCATGGGCAATCCTCAGCGACGACGACTGATCCGCGCCACTCGATTCGCGTCGGCCTCCCCGGGCAGAGGAGGATAGGGGCATGGCAGCCAAACCGCTGGGCGGATGGCGCGTGCTCGTTCCCCGAGGCGGCAAGTGGGGGGACGGCGTCGCGGCGACCCTCAGGAGTTATGGCGCGATACCCGTCATCGCGCCGATGATCAATTTCGCGAGCGCGGACAATGGTCCAGCGCTCGCGAACGCGTTGCACGAGCTGCAGGACGGCCAGTTCGAGTGGCTCGTGATCACCAGCGCAACGACCGTCGACGTGCTCGTCGGCCAGGGCGTGAGCATCCCGGCCGCCACGAAGATCGCGGCCGTCGGAGAGACGACCGCAGCCGCGCTGGCGCTCGCCGGCTACCGCGTCGACTTCGTGCCGACCTCGGACAATTCCGCGCGCGGTCTCGTGAAGGAGTGGCCGAGGGCAGGGGTGCGCGGCCGCGTGCTCGTGCCGCAGTCCGACCTGGCCGAGCCGAACCTCGTGACCGGCCTCGACTCCCTCGGCCTCGAGGTGCTGTTCATCACGGCGTACCGCACGGTAGGGGTGCCCGTGGCCGACGCGGTGCGGGCGGATGTCGCATCCGGCCGAATCGGCGCGATCCTGGTCAGCTCGGGCTCCGTCGCCCGGCAGATCGCCGCGCAGCTGGCGCCGCTCCCCGAGGGAACCGTCGTCGCCTGCATCGGACCGCGCACCGCCTTCGACGCCCGCGCCGCAGGCCTCACCGTCGACCTCATCGCGGAAGATCGCTCAGCTGACTCCCTCGTCGCCGCGCTCGTCGAGCATGCGGCGCGCGCCGGAGACTAACCCGCGGTCGTCAGCGCGAGTACCAGGAAGATCACTCCGATGAGCGGCGCCAGGCCCTGGATGAGGGCCGCCCGAAGCAGCCTGGGCGATGACGTCACCAACACGATCGAGGCAAGCACCATGCTCGCCGCCGTGAAGAGCGAAAGCACGACGCCACCCTGCACCCACGCGCCCGAGCCGAGCATGATGAGGCCGATACCGGCGCCGATCGCGAGGAAGACGTTGTAGAAACCCTGGTTGAAAGCCATGGGCCTGACGATGTCGGCCTCCTGCTGGGACCTCAGCCCGAAGCGCTTCCACGTGGCGGGCTTCGACCACAGCACGCTCTCCATGAGAAAGATGAGCAGGTGGATGACCGCCGCGATGAAGATGAAGACCGAACCCGTGATGGCCAGTGCGCTGTTCATGGTCGCAAGTGTGCCATGGATGGCTCCGGCGGTGGCGGGAGTCAGGCGCGCACGTCGACGACGGTGCGTCCCCGCACTCGGCCCTCGACGATCCGCTCGGCGGTTGCCACCGCGTCACCGAGGGTGATCGTCTCGGTGACCGAGTCGAGCAGCGCCAGGTCGAGGCCGGCCTCTAGCCGCCGCCAGGCCAACAGGCGCGTGGACCGCGGCGTGAAGGTGGAATTTACGCCGACGAGGGTGACCGCGCGCAGGATGAACGGCATCATGCTCGCGGTCACCGTCGACGAGCCCGCGTTGCCGCACGCAGCCACAGCCCCGCCGTACTCCAACCGGGACAGCACTCCGGCCAGAGTGTCGCCGCCGACCGAGTCGATTGCGCCAGCCCAACGCTGTGACTGCAGCGGTTTTCCCGGGGTCGAGAGCTCGGCCCTGTCGATGATCTCCGCGGCGCCGAGGGAGCGGAGATAGTCGCGCTCGCCGGCTCGCCCGGTCGAGGCCGTGACGGTATGGCCGAGCCCCGAGAGCAGCGCGATCGCGATCGAGCCGACGCCACCGGAGGCGCCCGTGACGAGGATGTCGCCAGCCACGCCTGCGCGTTCGAGCTCGAGCACGGCGAGCATCGCCGTGAACCCCGCGGAGCCGATCGCGGCCGCCTGGGATTGCGTCATCGCGCTGGGCACCGCGACGAGCCACTCCGAACTCACACGGGCCCGCTCCGCAAGGCCGCCGTGGTGCGTCTCGCCCAGGCCGCAGCCGTTCACCAGCACCCGGTCGCCCGGCGTCCAGTCCGGGGAATCCGATTCGGCGACCACCCCCACCAAGTCGATGCCAGGGATGAGACTTGCCGGTCGGATGATCCCGGGGCGGCCCATCAGCGCCAGCCCGTCCTTATAGTTGATGCTCGAGTAGTCCACGTCCACCGTGACGTCGCCTGGCATGAGCACGGCGTCGGTGAGGTCGGGCACCAGGTCAACGCCCACCGGGGCGGTCGCGTCATCCATAGCCCTGGACACCCGCAGTGCTCGCCACATGCTGCCAGCCTAGGTGGGCGGCTCGGCTTGCCGAAGGCCTAGCCGAAGAGGATGGCCGCCTCCTCGTATCGGGACTGCGGCACAGTGTTGAGCTTGCCGAGGGCATCCTCGAAGGCAACGTGGGTGATTGAGGTTCCGCTGAGCGACACCATGCGGCCCCAGTGGCCGTGGATCACGGAGTCGACGGCGGCGAGGCCGTAGCGGGTGGCGAGCACGCGGTCGTACGCCGTCGGGGTGCCGCCGCGCTGGATGTGGCCCAGTGTGGTCGCGCGCGTCTCGACGCCCGTGCGGGCCTCGATCTCGGGCGCGAGCAGGTCGCCGATGCCGCCCAGCCGGGGACGACCGAACGCGTCGAGTCCGCGTTCGGAGTGCGCGTCGTCCATGGAGTCGAGCTTGAAACCTTCGGCCACGACGACGAGTGGTGCCCGGCCGCGGTTGCGCACGGACTGCACCCACTCGACGATCTGGTCCATGCTCGTCTGTTGCTCCGGAATGAGGATGGCGTGCGCCCCGGCCGCCATGCCCGAGTGCAGAGCGATCCAGCCCACGTGGCGGCCCATCACCTCGGCGACCATGCAGCGACCGTGCGAGTCGCCCGTCGTGCGGAGCCGGTCCATGGCCTCCGTGGCGATCTGCACGGCGGTGTCGAAGCCGAATGTGTAGTCGGTGGCGGAGAGGTCGTTGTCGACCGTCTTGGGCACGCCCACGATCTTGATGCCGGCATCCGTTAGCCGTTTGGCCGCGGCGAGGGTGCCCTCGCCGCCGATAGCGATGAGGGAGTCGACGCCCAGGCGCTCCATGTTGTCGCGCACCCGGTCGGCACCGCCGTCGCCGTCGAACGGGTTCGTGCGCGAGGTGCCGAGGATGGTGCCGCCCTGCTTCGCGATGCCCTGGATGTCCCTGCGCTCAAGCGGGATGGCATCCCCCTCGACCACGCCGCGCCAGCCGTCGCGGAACCCGACGAACTCCCTGTCGTAAATCTGGGTGCCCTTGAGCACGGCACCGCGGATGACAGCATTGAGCCCCGGGCAGTCGCCACCGCTCGTGAGGATTCCGATCTTCATGAAATCCATTGTGGTGCATGCGCCTGTGCCCAACGGATGCGCGCCACCGCTAGAGTCGTGCCGACGTGACTCATCCTCGAGGAACGCATTCACCTTTCGGAGTAAACAATGACTGAAGCACCTACCACTCCAGCCCCGGCGCCCGCGTCTGCTCCCGGCAAGACCCTCGGCATCGTCGGCCTCATACTCGCCTTCATCGCCGCGCCCCTCGGCCTCATCCTGAGCATCGTCGCGAAGGTGCAGTCGAAGGGTGCCAAGAACGCCCCGGCCACCGCCGGTATCGTGCTCAGCATCATCTTCATCGTCGGTTGGATCCTGCTGTGGGTCTTCGTCTTCGCCGGCCTGCTCTCCGGCTGCGCGTCGCTCGGCCCCGGCGAGCACGTGCTCGACAGCGGCGTGACCCTGACCTGCGGCTAGACCGCACGAATCGAGCGGGACGCCCCGGTGACCCCGGGGCGTCCCGTCGTTAAGCCGCTATGACGCGGGCGCCGGGAGGCTCAGGGTCGCAACGAGTCCCCCGCCCTCACGTGGCGAGAGCGCGAGGTGGCCACCGTGGGTGATGGCGACACTCTCGGCGATTGCGAGGCCGAGGCCAACGCCGTCGCCGGTCGACGTGCGCGTGGCATCCCCGCGGTAGAACGGCTCGGTGAGCAGTGCGACGGTCTCGGCCGTGAGGGGCGAACCCGTGTTCTCCACCTCGATCACGGCACCGTCGTCTTCGGCGCGCACGCGCAGCCATAGGCGCCCGCCGTCGATGTTGTGGCGGATGGCGTTGTCGAGCAGGTTGCGCACAGCCCGCTCCAGCAAGGCCGGGTGGCCCGCCACGATCACGGTCGCCAGCGTCGAGTCCACCGTGATGTGCCGTGCGCGCGCCGCGTCGGCGAGTTCGTCGAGCTCGGCGGCGGCGAGGGGCGCGAGATCGACGACCTCGGCTTCCTCGGTTCGCGCCCGTCCGCGGGCCAGGGCGAGCAGGGCGGCGATCAGCCGCTCGCTCTGCTCGGTCGCCCGGAGCGCGCGGCGCACCGCAGGCAGGAGTTCCCTGGGAACCGCGCCCTGCTTGAGCGGGATCTCCAGCGCGGCGCGGGTAGTCGTCAAGGGCGTGCGCAATTCGTGCGAGGCGTTGGCGACGAAGCGGTCCTGGGCCGCGAATGCGAGTTGCAGCCGGTCGAGCATCCCGTCAATCGTGTCGCCGAGCTCCTTAATCTCGTCGTTGGGGCCCGGCAGGTCGAGGCGCCGATCGAGGTGCCGTTCCGAGATGTCGCGGGCCGCCGCCGTCACCTCACCGATGCGGTCGAGTGAGCGTCGCGACAGCCAGAACGCGATGGCCGCCGCGATGGCGGCGAACACGACGAGCAGCACGATCGACCAGATCAGCAGGCCGCGGGTCACCTCGTCCGAGAGGAACTGGGTCTGCTGCACGACGGCCGCCTCCGCGCCGACGACGGGTCCGGGGCCGATCGGCGCACCCGAGCCCTCACCCACCTGGACCGTGCAGCCGGTGGCGGGAGGTGTCTCGCTCGGGAAGCCGAGCTGGACCTGAGGCTGGTGTCCGAGGCAACTCACGGTCGTGACCCGCATCGCGGTCTGGAAGAGCTGCACGACCACGAGATACTGGGCGAACAGGAGCCCGGCGCCGGCCGCGATGAACACGCCGGTGATGATGAGACCGAGCCTGGTGCGGAAGTTCAGGCGTCGCGCGGTGCGTGCGTTCATGGCGCTCCCATCCGATAGCCGTGGCCGGTGGCCGACTGGATGACCGCAGGGGCGCCCAGTTTGCGCCGGAGGGTGTGCACGACGATCTTCACCACTCCGCGAGTGCGTTCGTCCGGCTCCTCCCACACCTCGTCCAGGAGTTCATCCGCGTTCACGTATCCGCCGTTCGCCGCGAGCAGCACCTCGAGCACACCGAACTCCTTGAGGGTGAGCCGCACGGGAGACCCGTCCCGTTCGGCGACGCGCCGAACGGTGTCGACCCGCACACCGGCATGCTCGAGCACCGGGTTCGAGCCGCGGGCGCCACCGCGCCGCCCGAGGGCCCGGATCCGCGCGAGCAGTTCGACATAGGCGAACGGCTTCGCCAGGTAGTCGTCCGCGCCGAGGTCGAGCCCGGCGACCCGGTCGCCGAGCGTCCCCGCAGCGGTGAGCATGAGGATGCGAGCCGGGTACTGCTGCGACACCAGGGTGCGGCAGACGGCGTCGCCGCCCAGCACCGGGAGGTCGCGGTCGAGCACGATCACGTCGACATCAGCGGCGCCCGCCATCGCGAGGGCGCTCGCACCGTCGCGGGCGACGTCCACGAGGTATCCCTCCCGGCGCAGGCCGTCGGCGAGGGCATCCGCAAGGTCTGCCTCGTCTTCAACGATCAGCAGTCGCATGGTGGCTCCATGGTCAGAGCCTGGATCAGGCCCGGTTAGCTTCCGGTTAGGTGCGCTCACACCGGTAGCAAACCACGGCATCCGTAGAACTGTCTTCGTGCCGCGGAAAGTCCGTGGCCGGTGAGAAGGGAACCACGATGTTCAGCTCCACGACTCGGCGCTCGATTGCGGCGCTTCCGCTGCTGCTCGGGGCGGTGGCCTTACTGGCCGGCTGCACCGCGGCCGCCACCGACCAGCCGGATGCCGCGGCGAACGACGCGCTCGCCGCGAAGTTCGTGGCGTGCCTCGAGGACGAGGGGCAGACCGCGAAGATCATCGATGGCGGAATGGTCGGGCTACTCCTGCCCGACGGCGTCGAGAACGATGGCGGGATGATGACCTCCCCTGGCGGGCCCGGCGACTCCCAAGACGGCGGCGACGGCCCGAGCGCGCCCGTGATGGTGATGATGGACGAGGACGGCCAGCAATGGCAGACCTCGACCGAAGCCGCCGGTTTCCCTGAGGAGGGCGGCATGCGCGACGCCTGGACGGCCTGCGAGGAGGAGATCCCCGACTTCGAGCAGCCGGAGCCGGATATGTCCGGCGCGACGTCTGTCACCAAGGACGAGGTAATCGAGGTGGGTCTCGCTTTCGCGGCGTGCGCGCGCGATGAGGGCTACGCCGACTTCGCCGACCCCGACCTTAACGGCATGATGTCTATCCCGACCTACTTCACCGAGGACGAATTCCGCTCCCTGCTCGAGGCCTGCTTCGACTCGGAGAAGGGCACGGGGTTCGGTATCTCCAAGGAGAACGCGGACCACCTCGACTTCGACTTGATGGCCGTAATGCAGGAGTTCATGGGCCCGGTTGGTCCCGGTTCGGGCACCGGCAACGTTGAATCGGGTTCCCATTGAACCGGCGGCGCGCCCTCGCCTGGGGTGGGGTCGCACTGGGGGTGCTCGTGGTCGCGGCAACCGTCGCTGCCGTGGTGGTGCAACCGTGGCGCAGTCCAGCGGCCGGGCTCCCCGTGGATGCGGACGAGGCGGGCACGGTCGTGGCGGAGCGGACGACCCTCACGGCCGATCTCATCCTCAACGGCAACCTCAGCTACGGCGATGAGATCACCCTCCCCGGTCGGGGAGGCACCGTCACCCGCCTCCCGAAGGCAGGCGACGAGATCGCGGTCGGCCAGGCGCTCTACGAGGTCGACGGCCGCCCCGTGATCGCGGTCCGCGGGGATCGACCGTTCTGGCGGCCGCTCAGCGACGGGATCGACAATGGGGCCGATGTGCAGCAGCTCGAGCAGTTCCTGGTTGATGCCGGGTTCGGCGGCGAGGTCGTCGTCGACACCGAGTTCACCTGGACGACGACGGCAGCGGTAAAGAACTGGCAGCAGTCTCTCGGCCTCGAAGGCACCGGCGTCGTCGGGATGGGCGACATAGTCGCGGTCAACGCGGCATCCGTGCGTATCGCCTCGGTCACGGCCAAGCTCGGCGATGGCGGGGGGAGCCCGCTCAGCTACACGAGCACGGTGTTGCGCGCAGTGGCGAAACTGACTGATGCCCAGGCTCGCGAGATTCTGCCAGCAACCGTCGTCACGGTGACCCTGCCCGACGGCACCGAGCTGCCCGGCACGATCACGTCGATCGACCCGGGCGGCCAGCCGACGGGCAAGGACGGGGAGACGACATCACCGTCGGCGACCGTGGAGTTCGACGATCCCACGGCGGCCCAGGGCATCGGCCTGCGGGCGGTGAAGGTCGCCCTCGCGAGCGCTGAGGTCAAGGACGCCCTGGTGATCCCGGTCACGGCCCTGGTCGCGACCCTCGACGGCGGCTACGCGGTCGACGTCCTCAGCGGGGGCGAGAAGGTTCGTGTCCCTGTGGAGATCGGACTCATCGCGGATGCGCGTGTGCAGGTCACCGGTGGTGACCTCGCCGAGGGCGACATCGTGGTGGTGGCTCCATGAGCGCGGTAGTGGAGCTCGTCGACGTCGTCAAGGAATACGCGGGCACACCGCCCTTGCGCGTGCTGCATGGCGTGAACCTGGCAATCGGCCCGAGTGAACTCGTCGCCATCGTCGGTGCGTCGGGGTCAGGCAAGACCACGATGCTCTCGATCATGGGGACACTTGACGACCCCACGACCGGCCGGGTGCTCATCGACGGCACGGATGTCGCGGCTCTCCGCGAGCGGGACCGTGCGGCACTCCGCGCCCGCAGCATCGGCTTCGTGTTCCAACAGTTCTTCCTGCTGCCGGCCCTCCCCGCACTGGAGAACGTGGCGTTGGGCCTGCTGTACTCGGGCGTGCACGCCACCGAACGGACGCGGCGTGCCGCCGACGCACTCGACCGGGTCGGGCTGGGGCACCGCATGCGTCATCGCCCGGGCGAGCTATCCGGGGGCGAGCAACAGCGCGTGGCTATAGCCCGTGCGCTCGTGCGCGACCCCGCGGTGCTGTTCGCGGACGAGCCGACCGGCTCACTCGACTCGACGACCGGGGAGAGCATCCTCGAGCTGCTTACCGCGGTCGCGGCGTGGGGCACGGCCGTGGTGATCATCACGCACGACGCCCACATCGCGGCGAGCACCCGACGACAGGTCGGTATCCATGACGGCCGTATCGTCAGCGACACGGCATCCGTCGAGCTGGAAGGGGCGCGCGCATGATCCGGCTGTCCCTGGCGGATCAACTCAGCACCGCGCTGGTCGGACCGCGCAGTCGTCCGCTTCGCACGGCGCTCTCCGCGCTCGGCGTCGCGGTCGGGATCGCCGCACTCACGGCGATCACGGGCATTGCGGCATCCAACCAGGCCCAGCTGCTGGCCGAGTTGGACGACCTCGGCGCCAACATGGTCGTGGTGCTGCCTGGAGCAGGCCCGGATAACGTGACAGTGCCGCTGCCCGCGACCGCGGCGGGCATGATCGCCCGCGTCGACTACGTCGAGGAGGTCGGAGTGCTCGAGAATGTGCCGGATGACGTCGGGGTATACCGCAATGACCTCGTCCCTTCCGGCCAGACCAACGGGCTGAAGGCATACGCGGTCGACCCCGACTTCCTCTCGGCGGTCGAGGGGTCTCTCGCGAAAGGTTCGTGGTTCGACGAGGCGTCGAGAGGGCTCCCGGTGACAGTGCTCGGCGCGGCAGCGGCGGCTCGACTCGGAGTCACCGAGCCCGGCGTGCGGGTATGGATCGGCGGGCAGTGGTACGCCGTCATCGGCATCCTCGAGCAGGCGGGTCTCGCCGAGGAGCTCGACGCGACGGCGTTCCTTGGCGACGAGTGGGCGAGGGCGCACGTCTCGGCTGTCGACGATGACACGATTGCCGCGATCTTCGTGCGCATCGCACCGGGCATGGTGGCGGCCGTGCGGGAGGTGCTCGCGCTCGCGGCCAATCCCGAGTCGCCATACGTGAACGTCGGGAAGCTTTCGGACCTCGCCGACGCGCGCCAGACGACCGACGACTCGCTTTCGGGACTCGCGGTCGGGCTTGCTGCTATCGCCCTGCTCGTCGGCGGCATTGGCATCGCGAACACCATGGTCGTCGCGGTGCTCGAGCGCCGCGGCGAGATCGGCCTGCGCAGGGCCCTGGGTGCGCGGCCGGGACAGGTGGCGAGCCAGTTCGTCGGGGAGGCGATCGTGCTCGGCGGCCTTGGTGGAATCGTCGGTGCCGCGTGCGGCATTCTCGCCGTGATCGGCTATGCGGCCTGGCGGGGCCAGATCGCCGTGGTGCCGCTCGAGGTGCTTCTCGGCGGTCCGCTGATCGCGCTCGCGGTCGGGGTGATCGCCGGGCTGTACCCCGCGATGAGCGCCGCCCGCCTGTCACCGACGATCGCGTTGCGCACTGTGTGACCTGGTCGGCTCCGGCGCGTAGTCTCGTGGCGATGATCGTCACGACCTACGCGCCGGCCGAACGGGTGAGCCTGTCACACACCCTCGGGCCCCTCCGCCGCGGACACCTCGATCCGACGTTCCGCACGGACCCCTCGGGCGTCTGGCGCACCATCCGCACCCCGCACGGCGCGGCGACCCTGCATCTCTCGCCCAACACGGACGGCATCCGGGCGACGGCGTGGGGTCCCGGTGCCGAGTGGGTGATCGCGGGCGTGCCCGAGCTGCTGGGTGCCGGGGACGACTGGGGTGATCTGGATGTCTCGGCCGACGCCCTTCTCGCCGACTCCCGACGGCGCAACCCCGGGCTGCGTCTCATGCGCACGCGACAGGTGTTCGAGATGATGCTCGCCGCGATTCTTGAGCAGAAGGTCACGGGCAAGGAGGCCAGGCACGCCTGGCGGGTGCTCATCACGAAGTTCGGTGATCCCGCGCCCGGCCCGGCGCCGGCAGGGATGCGCGTGTTCCCGGCCGCGGAGACCTGGCGCCGCGTGCCGTCGTGGGAGTGGCACCGGGCCGGTGTGGGGCCGGACCGCTCTGCGACATGCCTGCGCGCGGCCGTCGTCGCGGCATCCCTCGAGCGCACGCTAGAGGGCGGAAGAGGCGGGCCCGAGGTCGAGCGGGCGCTGCGCAGTATCCCTGGCGTCGGCGTGTGGACGTCGGCCGAGACGACGCAGCGGGCCCACGGTGACCCGGACTCCCCGAGCGTGGGGGATTACCACCTGCCTGCCGTCGTCGGCTGGGCACTCATCGGCAAGCCCGTGGACGACGACGGGATGCTCGAACTGCTCGCGCCCTGGGCCGGGCACCGGCAGCGGGTGATGCGCCTGATCGAGTCCAGCGGCTTCGTCAAGCCGCGGTTCGGGCCCAGGATGACGGTGCAGGACCACCGCTGGCACTAGGCCTGCTTCGGGCCGCCCCCGGCGCCCGCCCACCCCGGCCCACCCGCCCGCCCCGGCCGCCCGCCCCG
>JAODAU010000279.1 GCA_025463615.1 Microbacteriaceae bacterium
TCAGGCATGAGGACCTGCACCTCGCGAACGCCCGAGGCGTGGGCAACAAGGTGGTGCTGTTCGGGGCCCGCACCGGCGGGGACGGCATCGGCGGGGCATCCATTCTCGCGTCGGATTCCTTCTCCGCCGGAGGGCCGACCAAGCGGCCGGCCGTGCAGGTCGGCGACCCGTTCACCGAGAAGGTGCTCATCGAGTGCTGCCTCGAGCTGTTCCAGCAGAAGCTGGTGGAGGGCATCCAAGACCTGGGCGCCGCGGGCATCCGCTGCGCGACCTCCGAGCTCGCCTCCACCGGTGACGGCGGCATGTTCATCGAGCTCGACAACGTGCTGCTGCGCGCCCCGTCGCTGACGGCCGAGGAGATCCTCATGTCCGAGAGCCCGGAGCGCATGATGGCGATCGTCACGCCCGACAAGCTCGCGGGCTTCCTGGCCGTGACGTCGAAGTGGGATGTCGAGACCAGCGTGCTCGGCGAGGTCACCGACACCGGCCGGCTCATCATCAACTGGCACGGCGAGCAGATCGTGAACGTGGAGCCGCGCACCGTGGCCGTCGACGGCCCGGTGTACGAGCGGCCCGTGGCCTACCCGGCGTGGATCGACGCGCTCAACGCCGACACGACATCCACGCTGCCGCGGGCGACGGATGACGCCACCCTCCGCGAGCAGGCGGTCGCGCTCCTCGGCAGCGCCAACCTCGCCTCCAAGGACTGGGTGACCAACCAGTACGACACCTACGTGCTCGGCAACACCGCGCTCTCGTTCCCCGACGACGGCGGCATGGTGCGCGTCGACGAGGAGACCGGCCTCGGCTTTGCCGTGGCCACCGACGCGAACGGCCGCTACGCCCAGCTCGACCCCTTCGCCGGCGCGCAGCTCGCGCTCGCGGAGGCGTTCCGCAACGTCGCCGTCACCGGCGCGACCCCGGTCGCCGTCAGCGACTGCCTCAACTTCGGCAGCCCGGAGAACCCCGAGGTCATGTGGCAGTTCTCCCGCGCCGTGGAGGGACTGGCCGACGGATGCCTCGCCCTCGGCATCCCGGTCACCGGCGGCAACGTGAGCTTCTACAACCAGACCGGCACCGAGCCGATCCACCCCACCCCGGTCGTTGCCGTGCTCGGCACGATCGACGATGTGGCCGACCGCATCCCCTCGGGCTGGCAGGACGAGGGCAACAACATCTACCTGCTCGGCGTCACGCGCGACGAGCTGGACGGCTCCGCCTGGGCGGGCGTGGTGCACGACCACCTCGGCGGCCTGCCGCCCATGGTCGACTTCGCGGCCGAGCAGGCGCTCGCCGGCGTGATCAAGGCCGGCTCCGACCAGAACATCGTCGCCTCGGCGCACGACCTCTCCGACGGCGGGCTCGCCCAGGCTCTCTCCGAGTCGGTGCTTCGCTTCGGCCTCGGCGCCCGCGTCTGGATCGGCGAGCTCATGGACCGCGACGGGGTGGATGCCACGGCAGCCCTCTTCTCCGAGTCCGGCGCCCGCGCCATCGTCTCCGTTCCCCGCGAGGACGACGTGCGCTTCGTCGGACTGTGCGAGGGCCGCGGCGTGCCCGCCCTGCGCATCGGCGTCACCAGCGGCACCGCGCTCGAGGTGCAGGACCGCTTCACGCTGGAGCTCGACGAGCTGCGCGGTGTGCACCGCGGTGCACTGCCGGCCCGCTTCGGCGCGGTCATCGGCGCCTGAGGCGTTATTCGACGCCCCTCCCGCGAGAAGGCTCGGCCACTCCTGCGGCGCGTGGCGTCGTGCTCCTCAGCACACGCGGTACCACTGCTTGCAATGCGACACATTGCAGTAGTTGCACCAGATCACCACGCAGGCCAGGAAAGCTGGCACGACGGGCAGGGTGAACCCACACGGCCCGCAGCACTCGAACATGCCCTTCAGGTCGTACGAGCAGCACGTGCCAAGGGCCGCTCCAGTGGGGGTGCAGCAGCTCGCTGCGGCGGCCAGCGCGTTGCCATCAACCGACCCGGCCGTGATGTTTTGAGCATGCCCGCGTGGATCGACATCGCGGACGGTCGAGGCGCCGTCATACCAAAGCGTCCGCACAGACTGACGTGCGAGTCGACCCTGCCCGAATTCTCGCGAAACGACGAAGACCGAACTGTCATCAAGGACAAGAGATGCCTTGCCCACCGAGGTACCACGGGGGGTTGCCGATATGGTCGCCGCGACATCGCCACCGGCCATCGCCACCGTGTAGCCGTGCTCGACGGCGGCGGCACGCGCGATCCTCGACATGATCTCAAGTTCTCGGGAATCTGCAGCGCGAGTCGCTGACATCGTCTGCTCGTGCTACTCCAACGAAGTCTCTCGCGCGCGCTCTGATGCGGCCTGGGGCCAGCGCCGCGGCGCGGCTGCGCCGCTCAGACTCACAGTCGCGCCGGTGGCCAAGATCGTGCTCAGTACCTGTCGCCTTGAGACCATTCTCTTCATCCTTTCCATGACCTATTTCTGCAGTTTTCGGTACGAAATAATCGACGCGATGGCAGCCAGGGTTAGCCCCCCGATGGCGACTGAAGGTCCGCCGAGCTGCTCTGGCTGCGCGGCGAGGAACCCCAACGCGATGAGAGCTCCAAGGACGAGATTCCGAATCAGCAGCACCGGCCGCACTCGGTCGCGCCTCGGGCCACACCCACAGTCGTTGTCGGTTCTTCGAACGAGCGAGATCGCAATGGCGACGGTGAACGCGCTCAACATCACGGCGAGTACGGCTCCACTTGGGCGCGGGTAGACGCCCGCAGCGAAGAACAGACCCAAGACGAATTCGAGCGGAGGAACCACGCTGGCGATTACAGCCGACAATCGCGGGCCGATTAGGCGGTAGCCCATGATGGCATCCCAGAATTGCGCCGATCGGCCCAGCTTCGAGCTCCCGGTCCAGATGAAGTAGCCCCCGGCCAGAAACCGCGCCGCCTCAAAGAGAGTCAGCATCCCCCTCCAATCGAATGGTCGCAGTTCGCATGGTTACGTCATCATCGTAGTGATTAAATTACTCATTGCTCAAGACCTTCTTGGGTCGGGCGATGCCACTAGCCATGTGCTGCTTTTGACGTCCTCACACCCGAGATGGTCCGATGTCGATTTCGCCGCATCCCGTTCGTTGGTTAGCTAGACCGACGAACAAGGGAGACACCCATGAAGTACCTGCTGTCCATCTACGTCAACGACCAGGGCTGGAACGAGATCGAGGCCAACCTGATGGAGGAGTTCCAGGCCGCGCACGACGCCATCCAGCGCGACCTCACCGCCTCGGGCGAGCTGGTCGACACGACCGAGCTCAGCCCCGTGGATGCCCGCCAGGTGCGCACGAGGGACGGCGCGGCGATCGTCACCGACGGCCCGTTCACCGAGGGGCGCGAGGTGGTCGGCGGCTTCTACATCGTCGACACCGCGACCATCGAGCGCGCCGTCGAGATCGCAGGGCGGTTCGTCGAGGCCCGGTTCGCGCCCGTCGAGGTGCGGCGCATGGGGCACTGACCCGATCCTCACCAGCGAGTGGGCGAATTTTGTCGTCTGCCGGCCTTGAGAACCGCAAATATCGCCCACTCGGGGTGAATTCGGATACATCGCTGGGCTGATGTTTACGAACGCATACGCGCCTACGGTTGAGGGATGTCAACACACAGCATCCCAGCCCGCCGCCCGTCCGTGGCCGTGGGGGCCGCCATTCTCGGTGGCTTCCTCGGGCTCGTCGCCGGGTCCCTGATCGACCTCGTCGTCTGGGTGGTCTCGATGGCATCCACCCTGGCGACCGGCCACGGCGTGACCGTGCCGTTCATGATCTCGACCACCACGTCTGTGCAGGTCCCCGACGCGACCGCCGCCTTCGGATGGGGCATGGCCGTGCTGCCGGTCGTCACCCTGGCGCTCGGCGCGTTCGTCGCCGTCCGGATCGCGCACCGCCAGCGCCGCTAGACACCCCGAGTGGGCGATTTTTGTCGTCTACCCGACGCGACGAGTGCAAATATCGCCCACTCGGGGTAGTAGGTAGCGCTCAGACCGGGAAGGTCTCGCCGAGGAGCTGCTCGGAGCGGGACCAGAGGGACGCGCCGAACTCCGGCGAATGGCTCGACTCCGCCGGCTTGCCGAGCGCGGGGAACCCGATCGCGCCCCAGCGCGGCCCCCAGTACTGGCCGCCCTCAACCGTCGGATCGACGAGCGCCCGCACCGCGGACCACGCCGCCCGATCCTTGCCCATGCCGACCGCGAACTGCAGCGAGTGCCCCATTCGGGTCGCGCGCGAGGGCTCGTTGACCCCGGCGCGGAACGGCGTGAGGCCGTCCAGGCCGCCGCCCGGATGCGCCACCAGCGCCATCCGCGAGCTGCCGGCCGCGCGCAGCCGCCGGTCCAGCTCGAAGCCGAAGGCCTGCGTCGCGTGCTTCGACTGCGCGTACTGGTTGAACCACGCGTACTTGCCCTCGGACGCCTGCAGGTCGTCGGGCTTCAGGCGCGCGAGTCTCGTTGCCTGGCTGCCCGTGGTCACGACCCGGGCATCCGGGGCCAGCGCCGGCCAGACCAGCGCCGTGAGCAGGAAGTGCCCGAGGTGGTTCGTGCCGAACAGCAGCTCGAAGCCGTCGGCCGTTTCGCCGCGCTCCTTCACGCCGATCAGCGCAGCGTTCTCGAGCAGGCCGTCGATCGGGCCGAGCTCCCGGAGCTCGGATGCCGCCCGCCGCACCGACTCCAACGACGACAGATCGAGCACCACCGACGCGACATCCGCGCCGGGCACCTGCCCCCGCACCGACGCGAGCGCCGCCTCGATGCGCTGCGGGTTGCGGCTCGCGATGATCACCCGGGCGCCGGATGCCGCCAGCTGCTCCACCGCGAAGTACCCGATGCCGGCGTTGCCGCCCGTGACCACGAAGGTCTTGCCGTCCTGGCGCGGAAGGTGCCGCGGGTCCCAGCTCACGACGCAGCGGAGTCGTCGACCGTGCCGATGCTCGCCGTGGCGATCTGCTCGTGCTGGTGGATGACCTCGGCGATGATGAACGTGAGGAACTTCTCGCCGAACGCGGGGTCGAGGTGAGACTCCTCGGCGAGCGCCTTCAGCTTGGTGATCTGCTGGCGCTCGCGCTCCGGGTCTGCGGGCGGCAGCCCGTACTGCGCCTTCAGGCGGCCCACCTGCTGGGTGAACTTGAACCGTTCCGCGAGCAGGTGCACGAGCGCGGCATCCACGTTGTCGATGCTCTGGCGCAGGCTCAGGAGCTGCGCGGTGGGGTCCGTTTCTTCAGGCATGGGAAAAGGCTACTCAGTCCACGAGGGTGAGCGTGACGTCGACGTTGCCGCGGGTGGCGTTGGAGTACGGGCAGACGTGGTGGGCGGCATCCGCGAGCTCCTGGCGGCGGTCGGGAGCGACGTTCGGGGTGTAGATGTCGAGCTCGACGGCGATGCCGTACCCGCCCTCGCCGTTCGACCCGATGCCGACGCTGGCCGAGACCTGGGCGTCCTTCGTGTCGAGGCCGAGGCCCTTGCCCACGCCGTGGATGGCGCTGAGGAAGCAGGCGGCGTAGGCCGCAGCGAACAGCTCCTCGGGGTTGGTGCCCTCACCCGATCCACCGAGTTCCTTCGGGGGTCGCGTCTCCATGTCGATGCGGTCGTTGTCGGAGCGGACGTGGCCGTCGCGGCCACCCCCGGTTGCGTGGGCGATGGCCGTGTATGCGATTTCCATTGATTCAGGCTAACCCCGCGCGGCTGGGCGTCGGTCGCCGGGGCAGTCGAAGCCGCCCCTTCGAGAACCTCAGGGACCGCCCTTCGCGAACCGCAGGGACCGGGTAGCGGGATAATCGAGGCATGGCCGACTTCGACGACCTCATCGCCGAGGGCGAGAGCGTGCCCACCGAGGGCTGGGACTTCTCCTGGTTCGACGGCCGCGCCATCGAGGAGCGCACCAGCTGGGGCTACTCGCGCCTGCTGCCTCAGCGCTACGCGAGCGCGATCGCCGTGCTGGACCTCGAGACCGGCGGCGGCGAGGTCTTCTCCGAGGCACTGGCCGCGACGCCCGTCGCGCCCGCGATCGTGGCCGCCACCGAGTCGTGGGAGCCGAACCTCGAGCTGGCGCGGGCGGCCCTGGCGCCGTGGCGGGCCGACGTGCACAACATCGCGGATGCCGCGGACCTCCCCTTCCCCGACGCGACCTTCGATGTCGTCTCGAGCCGGCATCCCACCTTCACCCGGTTCGACGAGATCGCGCGGGTGCTGCGTCCCGGCG
>JAODAU010000285.1 GCA_025463615.1 Microbacteriaceae bacterium
GAGCATGAACCCCGTCCGGTCGGGCGGCCCCACCGTGTTCACCGGAAGCTCACCTCCCGAGGGGAACCACCCGAGCCAGTAGAAGAACACGAGCTGGGCGAGGAGCGCGATCCAGAACACGGGCGCACCCGCCGTGGCGGACGCGACCACACCGGACGTGCGGTCGTAGCGCGAGCCGGAGAGGTACGCGCTCAACGTCCCGAGCGCGACGCCCAGGACGAAGATGATGGTCATGGCGACGATCACCAACTCGAGCGTGGACGGCGCGAAACGCCGCAGGTCGTCGGTCACTGGCCGCCCGGACTGGTAGGACTCGCCGAGATCGAGCTGAGCGAGCCGCTGCAGGTACCGCCAGTACTGGACCGGCAAGGGATCGTCGAGGCCCATCTCGACGTGGATGCGCTCGACCTCTTCCCGCGGCGCGTTCTGGCCGGCCACGAGGACCGCCGGATCACCCGGGACGAGCTGGGTCAGCGTGAACGTGATCGCGCTCATCGCGATCAGCAGGAGCACGACGGCGAGCAGCCGCCCAAGCACGTACTTCATTGCCGGCCTCCGATCCGTCTCACAGGTCGCGTGCCGTTACTCGGCCGGCGCCGTGCCGCGCGCGGCTCGTAGCTCGGCGGTGGCGGCACGATCGGCGTGCCCGGTGGACGCCTCCATCACGACGCCGTAGCGCTCGCGCGCTGCGGCCACGCTCACGAAGCCGAGCTGGACATCGCGCTCGACGCGCTCGACGTCCCGCTCGAACGCGTCGCCGTACCCGCCGCCGCCGGCGAGCCGGATGCGGAGCTCGTCACCGGCCTTGAGGAAGATGAAGGAGTCGAGCACCTCCTTGCTGTCCGGCGCGAGGTCGGTGCCGTTGTAGCTGTAGCCGCCGATCACGCCGGCCTCCCCACCCTCGAGGCCCTCGGCCGGGAAGCGGACGTTCTCGGAGTACAGGGCCAGGGCGATCGGGTCGTCCTCGGACTGCGTCTCGGAGACGCGCAGGACGGTCTCCTGGCCACAGCCGCCGCGGAACTGGCCGGGCCCGCCCGAGTCGGTGCGCAGCTCCTTGCTGACGACCGTCACCGGCGCTCGCGTCTCGACCAGCTCGACGGGGATGTTCCGTGAGCCCCAGGGGAAGTGCAGCGCGTTGATGCCGTCGTAGCCGACGCCGGCGCCGGTTCCGCCGCCCTGGGACAGGTACGCGTTGAACGGCCGTCCCTTGACGCTCTCGCGGCCGTTGAAGATCGTCACGTTCGCTCCCGCGCTGCCGGCCAGGACGCGGTCGGGCATGATCGGGTAGAGCGCGCCGAACACGAGGGTCTCGATGTGCGAGATGACCTTGTCGCGGTTCTTGACGGGCATCGGCTTGGTGCAGTTGAACACCGAGCCCTCCGGCGCGTAGGTGTCGACCGCGCGCAGGAACCCCTCGTTGAACGGGATCGTCGGCGTCAGCACGCACTGCAGCGCGGTGACCGTCTCGCTGAAGGTGAAGTTGAAGACGGCGTTGAGCGCCTGGGCGGCCCGCTGCGGGTCCGAGCCCGTGTAGTCGGCCTTGAGCTCGTCGCCGGCGATCGTGATCGTGATCTTGAGGTGGACGGGCTCGATGAGGCCGTCGCTGTCGACCTCGTAGGCGTACTCCCCGTCGGGAAGCTCGCTGATCGCCTTGCGGACCGCTGCCTCGGTGTAGTTCTCGAGCTCGTCGGTGAGGCCGACGAAGTCGTCCAGCCCGTCGTCGGCCAGCATCTCCACGAGCCGGCGCGCGCCGAGCTCGTTGGCCGCGGTCATGGCGTAGAAGTCGCCCATCATCACGTCGGGCACACGGATGTTCGCGCGCAGGATCGCGATCAGGTCCTCGTTGAGCACACCCTGCTTGTAGACCTTGAGGAGGGGCAGCATCAGGCCCTCCTCGTACATGTCCTTGGCGCCGGACAACGCCAGCGAGCCGCCGATGTCGGAGGTGTGGGCGAGGCTCACCACGAACGCGACGAGCTGGTCGTCGCGGAAGGCCGGCGTGACGAGCAGCAGGTCGTACGCGTGGCCGGCGGCCACCCAGGGATCGGTGGTCAGCACGACGTCGCCGGGCGACCACGTCTCGGCCGGGTACTCCTCGAGCACCATCCGCATCGAGCGCGGGAGCAGCGCCGAGAACTGCGCGACGCTCGGCACGCCGCATGCCATCAGCCGCCCACGCGCGTCGAGCACGGAGCAGCCGAAGTCCTCCGAGACGCCGACCGACGTCGAGACGGCGGTCTTGACGACGACGCCCGCGACCTCGTCGGCGATGGCCCGCACCTTGGACCACATGAGCGAGGTCCTGATCGAGTCGAACTCGGTCCCGCCAGCCATTGCAGCCTGCTTTCCTTGCGTAGTCGTCACTCGGCGATCCAGACGTCCTTCGGGAGACCGGAGGTGAGCAGCTGCGTGCCGCTCTCCGTCACCGCCACGACCTCCTCGAGGATGAAGTGCCCGACGACGTCGGAGCCGGCCGGCGGCAGCAGGCCGGGCTCGATCGACAGCACCATGCCCTCACGCAACCGCGTGCCGGCCGAGTAGACCTTGTCGCGCTCGCCGATCCAGGGCAGCTCGTGGATGTCGGCCCCGATCCCGTGACCGACGATGTTCATGCGGTTGTGGGCGGCCAGCCCGTGGTCCTCGAGCACGGCGAGCGCCGCGTCGTAGACCTCGTGCGCCCGCACGCCGGGGGCGATCGCCGCCACCGCGCCGTCGAGCGACTCCTGCGCGGCAGCGAACCAGCGCTGCTGGTCGGCGGAGAGCGGGCCGAGCTTCGCCTGGCGGATCAGGTCGCAGACGTAGCCGCGGTAGGAGGCGCCGCCGTCGACGAGGACGAGGTCGCCGGCCTGGAGCACGTAGCCGCTGGGAACCGAGTTCGACAGCCGCCACCGCTCACCGGCCATGATGCCCAGCTGGACGCCCTTGGGGCCGACCTCGGCGCCGCCGGCGAACATCGCCGAGGCCATCGCGCCGACCACGTCGCGCTCGGTCATCCCGGGGCGCAGGTCCTGCCAGCCCGCCTCGATGCCCGCGAGCGAGATGTGCGCCGCCCGCGTGAGGCGGCGGATCTCCTCCGGCGACTTGAGCATCCGGACCGTCTCCATCAGCGGGGTCGCGTCGACGAACTCCGCGTCCGGCAGCAGCTCGACGAGCTCGTTCAGCTGCTCCTGGTTCATGCCCAGGCGCTGCCCGAAGCCCAGCTCGATGCCCAGCCGGCCGCGGTCCAGCCCACGGCGGCGCAGCTCGCCGGCGATCGCGGCGATCGGCGGCTCCTGGGGCGGGAACGCGAAGAAGTCCGGCACCCAGGAGCTGATCTCGACGTTGCCGCGCTCCTGGCCGGATACCGCCAGCCCCGCCGGGTCCGAG
>JAODAU010000308.1 GCA_025463615.1 Microbacteriaceae bacterium
GCGATGCGGCGCCAGGCCCGGAACGTGCCGGCCGTGTGCAGCGTGTTCGAGTAGCTGGCGACCACATATGCCGGAACCGTTATGTTGCCGAACTCGGGGATCTTGTCCGCCCACAGCTCGTCGACCAGCGGGTGCTCGTCCGCCTCGGCGAGGATGTCCTCCTTGCGGCCCTTGCCGAAGAAACTGCCCTCCTGCAGCTGGCGCGCGAAGCCGGTGTCGGGCATTCCGCCGCGCAGCACCAGGTCGCGGTAGATGTCGCTGACGCCCTCCCACGGGTTGATCGCCACGAGGTGCGGCGGCTGCTCGGCCGCGGCGAACCACTGCGTCGCGGCCAGGTAGGAAGTGCCACTCATGGCCACCCGGCCGTTCGACCAGTCCTGCTCCGCCAGCCACTCGATGATGTCGTAGGCGTCGCGGCCATCCTGCCGGTCCCAGAGCACGCTGTCGCCGTCGGAGTCGACGACCCCGCGGATGTCGGGGTTCGCGATCGCGTAACCCTGCTCGACCCAGAAGGCCGGGTCGGGGCCCTCGAACTTCTCCAGTCCCGAGACCTCGCTGTTCAGGATGCCGACCAGACCGAAGATGCCCATCACGCTGGGCGAGGTGCCCTGCGCCTTGCCGTAGGGGCTGTACGCCATGATCACCGGCACCCTCTCGCCGCCGACGGGCCGGAAGATGTCGGTGTGGATGACGACGCCGTCGCGCAGGGTGATCGACACGTCCTTCTCGAAGACCATGTCGACCGGCAGCGCCGCGAACTGCGGCGCGATGCGGAAGCCGGCCTTCAGCGTGCGGGTTCCCGGGTCGAAAGGGGTCAGCAGGCCGGTCCGCCCAGCGGGCAGCGGGCTGGAGGGGATGTAGATCTTGCGGTCGTCGCTCATGGAGCGAGCGTACGTCCGTTTCCCTCAAAACTCAACACTCGTTGATTTAATAGCGTCGGCGGTCACGGGCGTCCCTAGACTTCCGTCATGGCGAACGAAGAGCACACGGCGCCCGGAAGGCGACAGGGCCGCCGCCCCGGCACCAGCGGGTCGCGCCAGGCGATCCTGGATGCTGCCCGCACCCGCTTCGCCCGGGACGGTTACGCCGGTGCCACCATCCGCAAGATCGCGGCCGACTCCGGGGTCGACGCCTCCCTGGTCATGCAGTTCTTCGGGTCGAAGGAGCAGCTGTTCCGCGAAGTGATGAACTTCACGCCGAGCGCGCTCTCGCGCATCTCCGATGCCTTCGACGGCCCGGAGGACACGCTCGGCGAGCGGGTCACGCGCGCCTTCCTCGAGGTCTGGGACGGCCCGGGGCAGGACTCGGAGCCGTTCGTCGCCGTGCTCCGCGCCGCGATCAGCAACGAGCAGGCGTCCACGCAGCTGCGCGACCTCATCCAGGCGCGCGTGACGCACGACCTCGGCCCGCGCGACGCGGAGCTGACCGTGCGGCTGGAGGTCGTGTCATCCATGCTCATCGGCGTGGTCGTCGGCCGGCGCATCGTGCACGTCGACGCCCTGGTGGAGCAGGACCGCGAGTCGCTCGTGCGCCTGCTCGCGCCGGCGGTGCAGGCGGTTCTGGTGGCGTGACCGCGGAGTCAAAGGAAGCCAGGCGCGGCCGCTACCCGAAAGCTGCCGCGCCTGGCTTTATCTCCTTGGCGTCGTGACGCCGGTCGCCCTTTCCGGTCCCGAATCCGGGGCGACCTGATGGTTCAAAGGTACGAACTGTGCGATGTGGTGACAGTCCCTCACTCGGGGGGTTTTCCTTAGAAAGCTCTCATCAGACGAGCGGGTCGCTCTCCGACGAGCGCTGCGTGACCTGCTCGCCCGAGGCGGGGTCCACGGCGGTGCGGGTCGTCGAGATCGCCTGGCGACGACGCGTGAGCAGCACGATCCCGATGATGAAGACGACCACGCCGGCCGCCATCAGGATGTAGCCGATCAGGTGCAGGTCGACGAATCCGACCTGCAGGTTGAGGGCGAACGCGAGGATCGCGCCCACGACGAACAGGGCGATTCCGGATCCTATGCTCATGATTTTCCTTCTTTCTTGTGTGGGTGTTGCGTCACGGTCACGGCTTCTTGCCGTGTCCGTTGCCTTTTCCGTTCCCGTTTCCCTTGCCGTTGTTCGCCGGGGCGACGGGCGGAGTCGTCGGAACGGGCGTCTGTGTGCTCGACACGGAGGTCGCCGGGGCGACCGTGGAAGTCGCGGGTGCGGGGCTGGACGCTCCGCCGACCATCGAATTGACGCCGAAGATCAGCAGGGCCGCGATCAGCACCGCCACCGCGGTGGCCGCACCGATGAGGAGCCCGGGCCGGCGGGCGAAGCGCGGCGACCCGGAGCTGTCGACGGTGTTCTCGGCCAGCACCGGGAAAGGGCCGCCATCCCCCTGGGCGGGGAGGGCGGCGGTCTGCGGGGAGTCCATCGGCACCGTCATGGCGACGGTGGTGGCTTCGGTCGAGAGCGCGGGAGCGGGCGCCCACGCCTGAAGGTCGGGGGCGAGCGCGATCGCGATGCCGGCCAGGGTGCGAGCATCCGGTCGGCGTTCCGGCTCGCGTGCAGTCAATTGCTGGAGCAGCTGCGCCCAGCGCGGGGGCACGTCGCCGGGAATCGCGGGGTCGCGGTGCATCCGCACGAGGATCGCCTCCGGCGTCGCCCCGGGGAAGGCGGGATGGCCGGTGAAGCACTCGAGCAGCACCAGCCCGAGGGCGTAGATGTCGGAGGCGGGCGTGATCCCGGTGCCGGAGATCTGTTCGGGCGCGAGGTATTCGCCCGTGCCGATGATCGAGTCCCGGCGGGTGATCCTGGTCGAGCCGACCAGATGGCTGATGCCGAAGTCGACCAGCTTCGCCCGCAGGGGCGACTTGGCCTCGCCGGTCGGCGCGAGGAGCACGTTCGCCGGCTTGATGTCGCGATGCACCAGTCCGGCGTCGTGCACCGCCGTGAGCGCCTTGGCCACCCCGATGGCGACCTCGGCGATGGTTCTGCCGTCGAGGGTGCCGGCCGAGATCGAGTCGCGCAGCGACGGGCCGTCCACGAACTCCATGACGAGGTAGTTCGGCGAACGCGGCCCGACCTGCGCGTCGAACAGCGCCACCAGGTTGGGGTGCGCCAGCCTGGCCAGCGCGCGCATCTCCGACTGCCTGCGGTCGGCATCCGACTCGTCCAGCGAGGCGAACACCTTGAGGGCCACCTGGCGCCCGAGCTGGGTGTCCAGGGCCCGGTACACCGCGCCCATCCCGCCTCGGCCGATGAGCGCCTCGACCTCGAATCGCGCGCCGACGAGGGAGCCGACCTGTACCGCATCGGTCATGGCGTGCTGCCTCCTCTCCCGGTGCTGTCCGGTTGTATCCAGAGCGAGTTGACTCCGAATCCGCAGATAGGAAAGGGTCAGGATGCCCGGATGAGAGGCTTCTCATCGCGGCCGCAATCTCGTCTCATGTTGCCGACCGACCATTGTCGAGGGGACATCCCCGACGCTCCCCGTTTTGGGTGCACCGGATCAGCCGAGCGAAGTGCAGGATGGACTCATGAAACGACCGCTTCTCGTCGCCGCCACCACGGCGACGCTGGTCGTGGGCGCGGTGTGCGGTGTCACCGCGCACGCCTTCGCGTCCGAACCGCGCGCCGAGACCGCGGTGGTGAGCGTGAAGCCGCTCGTCGTGCCGACCGGTCACCAGCCGTCGAGCTTCGCGGCGGATGACGGCACCCACACGCTCGCCGACGGAAAGGTCGTCGTCGCCGCGCACAAGGCCGTGGACCTCGATGCCCCGGTCGCGCCGCCCGGCGCGCCCACGCCCCCCGTGCCGGGGCCGATCGGGCTGCCTGCTGCACCCGGGGCACCCGGCGTGGGCGCGACCCCGCCGACACCCGGTACTCCCGCCGGCCCCGGTGTCGGTGCGCCTCCGGCACCGCCCGCGCCCGCCGCTCCGCCCGCGCC
>JAODAU010000311.1 GCA_025463615.1 Microbacteriaceae bacterium
AGCAAGCGCTTTGATGTGCTGAGTTGTGCACTTTCCATTCTTCTCACCCCCCGCGAGATCTAATGGCTTCTTTCACCGTTGCACTCTGGGAGGGGTCTGTCTACCCCCACCCGGGGGCGTATCAGGCAACTGCCAGCCTTCACGCTGCCCGCGGCGCTGTCTAAACTGGCCTGACACGGGAGTGGTGAAATTGGTATACACGCAGGATTTAGGTTCCTGTGCCGCAAGGCGTGAGGGATCGAGACCCTTCTCCCGCACCGCACCGGTCGCTGAGGTTCTCGAAGCGCACTGGGATAATCCTTGGCGTTTTCTGAGGAAGCTGCCGGTACCCTGTTGGGAACAGACGACTGGAGTACCTCGCCTTGCTTTCCACCAGCCTCATCCCGTGGCTCGACCCGAACCACCTCATCGAGGGCGCCGGTCCCTGGGCCCTGCTGCTGGTGTGCGCCATCATCTTCGCCGAGACCGGCCTCCTGATCGGATTCATCTTCCCGGGCGACACCCTGCTGCTCATCACCGGGCTGCTCACCTTCCGCCACATCATCCACATCGACATCTGGTGGGTGGCGCTGGCGATCGGTCTCGCGGCCTTCATCGGCGGGGAGGCGGGCTATTACATCGGCAAGAAGAGCGGGCCGGCCATCTTCGAACGCAAGGAGACCGGGCTGATCAGCATGGACAGCGTGCGCCGCACCAACGCGTTCTTCGCCAAGTACGGTCCGGCGGCCGTGATCATCGCCCGGTTCGTTCCCGTGGTGCGCACCTTCGCGCCGATCGCCGCGGGCGTCGGCAAGATGAGCTACCGCAAGTACTCGCTCTACAACGCGATCGGCGCGTTCATCTGGGGCGCGGGCGTGACGTTCATCGGGTACCTGCTCGGCAACATCCGTCCGGTTGCCGACTTCGTCGTGCGGTACATCGACGTGATCCTCATCGCCGTCGTGCTGGTCACGCTGGTGCCGACACTGTTCCACTACTTCCGCACGCGCATCCGCGCGCGGCGTGAGGCCGAGGGCAAGGCCTAGCGGGCGGCGTCCAGGGCCTCGCGCACGGCCCGGCGGACATCCTTCTCGGGGTCGCGCAGCAGCGGGGTGAGGCGTTCGCGCGCCTCCTCGTGGGTGGCGAGCACGCGGGCGGCGGCGGCACGCACGCGCGGCTGCGAGTCGAGCAGCAGCGGCGCGAGGTCGTCCACGGAGCCGATTCCGCGAGCCAGGCAGACCCGCGCACACATCTCGCGCACGCGCCAGGCCCGGTCGTGCAGGCCGGTGACGACCACGGATGCCCCGGAGTCGTCCCACGCGTAGAGCAGTGCCCGCGCGCCCCACACCTCCGGCCAGTACAGCGGCGGGGCGCCGTCGAGCACACCCTGCGCGTGGCGGCCGCCCACCCAGAGCAGGAACTCCTCACCCTCGTTCGCTCCCGCCAGCAGCGATGCCGCCCGCCGGGCCACCGTGGGCTCGCCGAACTTCGTGATCGCCGCCGCGATGCGGTCGGCCGGGGATTCGTCGATAGGTACGGTGTCGTCGCTCATAGCCCGCACAACGCTACCCGCTAGGTGACGACCGTGAGCACGATGAGCGCCGCGTTCAGCGCCACCACGATCACCACGACCAGCCGCAGCGCCCAGCGGATGAGCGGCCGATTCACCTGCTCGCCCATCAGCTCGCGGTCGTTGGTGAGCCGCAGCAGCGGCACCAGCGCGAACGGGATGCCGAAGCTCAGGAACACCTGGCTCACCACGAGCGCCCAGGTCGGGTCGACCCCCACCGCCAGGATGACGAGGGCCGGCACCAGCGTGACCACCCGCCGCACGACCACCGGGATGCGGCGCTTGAGCAGCCCCGCCATGATCGTGGCGCCGGCGTAGCTGCCGACCGAGGTCGACGCGAGGCCGGACGCGAGCAGCCCGATCGCGAACACCAGCGCGATGCCCGGCCCGAGGGTCGCGAGGAGGGCGCTGTGCGCCCCATCGATCGTGTCGGTGCCGCCGACACCGCGCAGGTTGACCGCGGCGAGCAGCAGCATCCCCACGTTGACGATGCCGGCGATCGCCAGCGCGATGCCGACGTCCCAGCGCGTGACGCGCAGCAGCCGGCGCTGCTCGGGCGCGCCATCCGCCTTGCCGTGTCGGTCGCGCGCGAGCGCCGAGTGCACGTAGATCGCGTGCGGCATCACGGTCGCGCCCAGCATGCTCGCGGCGAGCAGCACCGACTCGGGGCCGGCGAACTTCGGCACCAGGCCGCCGAGCACGGCGAGCGGATCCGGCGGGCTCACGAACAGCCCCGCGAGGAACCCGATCGCGATGATCGCGAGCAGGCCCACGATCACCGTCTCGAACGGCCGCTGCCCGAAACGGCTCTGCAGGCCGAGCAGCCCGATCGACACGGCGCCGACGATCACGCCGCCGAGCACGAGCGGCAGGTCGAACAGGAGGCGCAGCGCGATCGCCCCGCCGATGATCTCGGCCAGGTCGGTGGCTGCGGCGACGAGCTCGGCCTGCGCCCAGAACGCGAGGCGGCCGGGACGCCGCATCCGCTCGCCCAGCAGCTCGGGCAGCGAGCGGCCGGTCACGATGCCGAGCTTGGCCGACTGGTACTGCACCAGCGCGGCCATGAGGTTGGCCAGCACGATCACCCAGACCAGCAGGTAGCCGAAACGCGATCCGCCGGTCAGGTTGGCGGCCACGTTGCCGGGGTCGACGTAGGCGATGGCCGCGACGAAGGCGGGGCCCAGAAGAAATATGCCGCGGGCCGGTCTCAGCCGAATGCCACGCGCAGTGGTCATCCCAATAACAGCTGCCGCACGATCGGCATGATCGCCCGGAAGGCCCGCCCGCGGTGGCTGACCGCGTTCTTCTCGTCGGCGGTCAGCTCGGCGGACGACACGTTGTATCCGGACGGCTTGAAGACCGGGTCGTAGCCGAACCCGCCGCCGCCGACGGCCTCCTCGAGCACCGTGCCCGGCCAGACGCCGAGCTCGAAGTGCTCGAAACCGTCCGGCAGCACCAGGGCGGCGGCGCACATGAAGTCGGCGTGCCTGTCCTCGATGCCCACCATGTTCTTCAGCAGCAGCCGCAGGTTGTCCCCGTCGTCGCGCGTTCCCGCATACCGGGCCGAATGGATGCCGGGGGCGCCGCCCAGCGCCCGCACCGAGATCCCCGAGTCGTCCGCGATCGCCGGCAGCCCGGTGTGCGCGACGGCGGCGCGCGCCTTAATGAACGCATTGGCCTGGAACGTGTCGCCGTCCTCGACCGGCTCCGGCCCGTCGTAGCCGATCAGGTCGATGCCGTCGAGCTGGTCGCCCAAAATGCGGCGCAGCTCAACCACCTTGTGGGCGTTGTGGGTGGCGAGGACCAGCTGCGTCGTCATCTGTCGAGGTTAGCGGGCGAGCGACTCCACCTGCAGCTTCGCCAGGTCGGCGGTGCCGCCCAGGGCGAGGTCGAGCAGGCTGTTCAGCTCGGAGCGGTCGAAGGGTGCGCCCTCGGCGGTGCCCTGCACCTCCACGAACAGGCCGCGGCCGGTGACGACGACGTTCATGTCGGTCTCCGCGCGCACGTCCTCGGTATATGCCAGGTCGAGCATGGGAGTGCCGTCGATGATGCCGACCGAGATGGCTGAGACGCTGTCGATGAGCGGCTTCGCGTTCTGGCCGATGAACCTCTTCGAGCGGCCCCACTCGAGTGCGTCGGCGAGCGCCACGTACGCGCCGGTGATCGCCGCCGTTCGGGTGCCGCCATCCGCCTGCAGCACGTCGCAGTCGATCACGATCGTGTTCTCGCCGAGCGACTTCATGTCGACGACGGCGCGCAGGCTGCGCCCGATCAGGCGCGAGATCTCGTGGGTGCGGCCGCCGATTCGGCCCTTCACCGACTCGCGGTCCATGCGGTCGTTCGTGGAGCGCGGCAGCATCGCGTACTCGGCCGTCACCCAGCCCTTGCCCTTGCCGGTCATCCAGCGCGGAACACCGTTGGTGAAGGATGCCGTGCACAGCACCCGGGTGCGGCCGAACGAGATCAGCGCCGAGCCCTCGGCCTGCTCGCTCCACCCGCGCTCGATGGTCACGGGGCGGAGCTGGTCGACGGCGCGGCCGTCGATGCGGGTGTCGGTCATAGGTTCTCTTCCATGGATAGGTGGATGGCGCCCGTCTCGACGAGCTCGACGGTGTTCACCTCGGGGCCGAGGAATCGCCGGGCGAGCCGCAGGAAGTCGGCCTTGCTGGCGCCGGTCGCCTCGAAGCGGTGGCTGGGCGGGGAGGTCTCGGCGCGCTGCAGGCCGTGCTTGACCAGCATCCGGTAGACGTCGGATGCCGTCTCCTGCGCGCTCGACACGAGCGTCACGCCCTCCCCCATCACGTACTGGATGGCGGCGGACATGAGCGGGTAATGCGTGCAGCCGAGCACGAGGGTGTCGATGTCGGCATCCCGCAGCGGGGCCAGGTAGCGCTCGGCGTCGGCGAACAGCTCGGGGCCGCTGGTGATGCCGGCCTCCACGAAGTCGACGAACGACGGGCAGGCCTGGGTGAAGATGTCGAGGTCGGGAGCGGCCGCGAAGGCGTCGAGGTAGGCGTTGGATGCGATGGTGCCGACGGTGCCGATCACGCCGATGCGACCGTTGCGGCTCTGCCGCACGGCCGCGCGCACGGCGGGCTGGATCACCTCGACCACGGGCAGCCCGAGGGTCTGCGTGTAGCGCTCGCGGGCATCCCGCAGCATCGCCGACGAGGCGGTGTTGCAGGCGATCACGAGCATCTTGACGCCCTGGTCGACCATGGTGTCGAGCACCTCGAGCGTGTAGCGGCGCACGTCGGCGATCGGCTTGGGGCCGTAGGGCGAGTGCGCGGTGTCGCCCACGTAGAGCACGCTCTCGTTCGGCAGCTGGTCGATGATCGCCCTGGCCACCGTGAGCCCACCGACGCCGGAGTCGAAGATGCCGATCGGTGCGTCGCTCACAACAGTCGAGTTTACGCGAGGCGCACGTGTGACCGGTCGCTAGGCTTGCCGGGTGACGAGCTCGCTCCTGACCGACCGCTACGAACTCACGATGCTCGATGCGGCGATCCGCTCCGGAACCCACGAACGAGAGTGCGTCTTCGAGGTGTTCGCCCGGCAGCTTCCCGGCGGCCGTCGCTACGGCGTCGTGGCCGGCACGGGGCGCCTGCTCGACCTCATCGCCGAGTTCCGCTTCGGCGAGGCCGAGCTCAGCTGGCTGCGCGACGCGAAGGTGGTGGATGCCGCGGCCCTCGACTGGCTCGCCGACTACCGCTTCTCGGGCACGATCTGGGGCTACCAGGAGGGCGAGGTGTACTTCCCGGGCTCCCCGATCCTCGTCGTCGAGGGCAGCTTCGCCGAGGCCGTCATCCTCGAGACCCTGGTGCTCAGCGTGCTCAACTACGACAGCGCGGTGGCCAGCGCCGCCTCGCGCATGGTGTCCGCGGCCAGCGGTCGGCCCCTCGCCGAGATGGGCTCTCGCCGCGTCGGCGAGCGCAGCGCGGTCGCTGCAGCCCGCGCCGCCTACATCGCCGGGTTCGGCGCGACCAGCAACCTCGAGGCAGGCCGTGACTGGGGCATCCCCACCATGGGCACGGCGGCCCACTCGTTCACCCTGCTGCACGACAGCGAGGCGGATGCCTTCCAGGCCCAGGTGGACGCCCTCGGCCCCGGCACCACCCTCCTGGTCGACACCTACGACGTGCCGACCGCCGTCGACCTCGCCGTGAAGATCGCCGGCACCGGGCTCGGCGCGGTGCGGATCGACAGCGGCGACCTGCCCGAGCAGGTCGCGGCGGTGCGCAAGCAGCTCGACTCCCTCGGCGCCACGAACACCCGCATCACGGTCACCAACGACCACGACGAGTACACGATCGCCGCGCTGCGGGCGGCACCGGTCGACTCCTACGGCGTCGGCACCTCGGTGGTCACGGGCTCCGGCTCCCCCGCCGCCGGCATGGTCTACAAGCTGGTGGCGCGCAGGGGCGACGACGGGGACTGGGTGTCGGTCGCCAAGAGGTCACCGCAGAAGGCCACGGTGGGCGGGCGCAAGTTCCCGGTGCGGGAGCTGTCCGCATCCGGGGTGGCGACGGCGGAGGTCATCCACGTCGGCGACCCCGAGGGGGCGACGAACTCGCACCGCAGCCTGCTCGTGCCGCTCATCGAGGAGGGCGTCGCCGTCGAACGCTACCTCGGAGCGGAGGGCACGGCCCTGGCCCGCGAGCACCGCGCCGCGGCCATCTCGGAGCTGCCGCCGGACGCGTTCCGGCTGGGTCGCGGCGACCCGGTCATCCCCACCCGCTACGCCTGAGGCTCAGTCCTTCAGCGCCTCGTAGATCTCCTTGCACTCCGGGCAGACCGGGAACTTCTCCGGGTCGCGCGCCGGCGTCCACACCTTGCCGCAGAGCGCGATCACGGGCTCGCCGCAGAGCGCCGACTCGAGGATCTTCTCCTTCTGCACGTAGTGCGAGAACAGGTCGTGGTCGCCCGCCTCGACGCTCTCCTTCTCGATGAGCTCCTCGAGCTCGCGATCGAGGGTGTCGGTGCCGGTTCCGCCGCCGGGCTGCGTGTCAGTCATCCTGCGATTTTACGCCCGGATCGGGGCCCGCCGGCCGGTCACGACCGATCAGTTGCGCAGGGTGAACGCCAGCAGTTCGGGCGCGCGCCGCGAGAAGATCGCCGCGCCCAGTCGCACGCCGAAGTAGAGGCCGGCGCCGCCGACGACGAGGCCAACGACCAGCGAGATCCACATCCACCAGTCGTCGAACAGGAAGCCCGCCGCCGCGAACGCCGCGGCCGGGACCGCGGCGACCAGGGTAGCGAAGAACGAGAGCGACTGGATGAGGCCGGCCGCGCTCCCCGCCGCCTGCGGCTGCGCGAACGGGCTGTCCCCGGGCCGCACCGCCGGGTACGGGAACTGCGCCGAGATCACGCTCGCCAGCCCCAGGCCGGCGAACAGGATGCAGGCGCTCACGCCCACGATCGCGGGCAGCACCGCGTAGTCGCCGAAGAACCCTGCGCTGATCGGCGAGCCGACGATGATCACGGGGATGCCGACGAGCAGCGCAGGCACGACGCGCCCGATCCGGTCGGCCCAGCCCGACGTGTTGGAGGCGACGTGCAGCCACAGCGCGGTGTTGTCGTAGGCGATGTCGTTGTGCACGGACCAGGAGAGGAAGAGGCAGATCGCCGGCACCGGGATGAGAGCGAGGATGTGCCACGGCACGCCCGCGATGCCCAGCACGATCATGAACACCAGCGGCGCCACCGGGATCGCCAGCAGCGAGGTGTGGTAGCGGGCATCCCGCAGCCAGTAGGTGATGCTGCGGGCGGCGATCGCGCCCGCCGGGGTGTCGGGGGTGCGCGAGAACCAGCCGAGGCCGGTGTAGTTCTTCTCGCGCGACATCCGCTGCGGCGTCACGAGCATGCGGGCGACCAGGGCCCGCCAGCCGACTGCCAGCACGAGCACGAAGCCGATCGCGATGGCGAGCTTGGCGACCGCAGCCCCCGGATGCCCCGCCGCGGCCTCCGCGGGCGCGGACCACACGGCGCCCAGCGGTGTCCACCCCGCGACCTTGGCGATCGAGGCCATGATGGCGAGCCCGTGCTTCGCCCAGTTGACCGTGAACAGCACCGCGACGAGCGGCGAGAGCGACACGACCACGAGCAGGGCGAGCAGCGCAGACACCTCGCGTGCGCGTCGCGTGGCCAGCAGGAACGCGGCGATCGAGGTGCTCACGCGCGAGCCGAGCGCGCAGGTGACGATGATGAGCGGCACCCCGAGCACCGCCAGCACGACCGACAGCGGTGACCGCGTCCAGGTGACCACCTGGGCCACCGACACGATCGCGATGGCGATGGCGGGCACCCCGATGAGCGCGGTGAGGGCCAGCCCGAGCGCCAGGCGGGTGTTGGGGATGCCGAACAGCGAGAACGCGCGCGGATCGAGCGTGTCATCCACCCCGAACGCGAGCGGCACGAGCAGGAAGCAGAGCACCACGAGCGAGCCACCGACCACGACGACCGTCGAGGCGAGCGACACGGGTGCGAAGCGCAGCGCGACGAGCGCGAGCACCGCCACCATCGCCACGCCCAGCCCGTAGACGAACGCGACGACGATGCCGAACACCTGCCACGGGCTGCGCCGGAAGGTGTTGGCCAGAAGCCGCAGCTTCAGTCGGAGAAACTGTGCAACCACTCCATGCCCTCCGCCGTCTTGCGCCCACCGGCGAGCTCCACGAAGCGATCCTCGAGCGAGCCGGCGCCGCGCACGTCGTCGGTCGTACCCGAGACGAGAACCCTGCCGGCGACCACGATCGCCACGTAGTCGCAGATGCGCTGGATGAGGTCCATGCTGTGGCTGGACAGCACGACCGTGCCTCCCGCCGCCACATACTTCTGCAGGATGTCGGTGACGTTGGCCGCGGAGACCGGGTCCACCGACTCGAAGGGCTCGTCGAGCACGAGCAGGCGCGGCGAGTGGATCATGGCGCAGGCGAGCGCGATCTTCTTGGTCATGCCGGCCGAGTAGTCGGCGACCATGCGGTTGAGCGCCTCCTCGAGGCCGAAGGCGGCGCCGAGGTCCGCGGACCTGGCGTGCACCGTCTTGCGGTCGAGTCCGCGCAGCGTGCCCGCGTAGAAGAGCAGCTGCGAGCCGGTGAGCCGGTCGAACAGGCGCAGGCGGTCGGGCAGCACGCCCATGTTGCGCTTGGCGACGACGGGGTCGCTCCAGACATCCGCGCCATGGACGGCGATCGCGCCGGAGTCCGGACGGAGCAGTCCGGTGACCATGGAGAGCGTGGTCGTCTTGCCCGCGCCGTTCGGGCCGACGATGCCGAAGATCGTGCCCGCCGGCACATCGAGGCTGATGTGGTCTACGGCGTGCGTCTCGCCGAACTGCTTGGTGAGCTCGGTGATGCGCAGCACGGTCTCGCGGGGCTTCGGCGGCTCGACGACCGGCTGCTCGACAACCGTCTCCTCGACAACTGGCGCCGGGGTGACCGTCTTGGCGGCCGCGGGCTTGCGCGTGCGCGGAGCGGTCGGCGTGCGCGGAGCGGT
>JAODAU010000368.1 GCA_025463615.1 Microbacteriaceae bacterium
ACGACGATCTCGCCGTCCAGGATGCAGCGGTGAGCGAGCTGCGCGCGGAACTCCGCGACGAGCTCGGGAAAGTACCGGGTCAGCCACTTGGAGCCGCGACTGCCGATCTCGACCGTGTCGCCGTCCACGTAGACGATGGCGCGGAATCCATCCCACTTCGGTTCGTAGGAGAGGTCGTCGCCCTCCGGCACGGCGGGGACGGCCTTGGCGAGCATCGGTTCGATAGCGGTGACCATGTGTCGATCATGCTCGCGTACGGGCACAGCCGCTAGACGGGCACCGGTGCCAGGCCGTAGTCGTTCGGGCCGAGCTCCGGCGGCACCTCGGCGAGGCGCTGCAGGGCATCCTTCACCGCCTGCACGTACACCAGCCCGCCGCGGGAGCCCGGGTGGATCTGGTCGCGCGCGAGCAGTTGCAGCTGGCCCGCGATGGCGTCCCGCCAGTTGGCGAGCTCGACATTGCGGTACTCCTGCGAGAACGCGCTGAGCTCCGTGTTCACCTGCGGCACCCAGCCGCGCGGCGCCTGCACGTTGACGACCACGATCTGGTGCCGCGGGCCGACGATCTGGTGGATGCGCTCCAGCACCGCCGCGGGCACCGGCCCGTTGGTGCCGAGCCCGATGAGAAGCGTCTGCCGCAGCGTGCCCGCGTCGACGAGCCCCTGCACGATCGCCGGGGCGGCGGATGCCTGCCGCGACACGACCGCGTCGATCGAGATCCCGGGGAACGCGGCCTGCAACTCGGGGGCGGACGCCAGCATGACCGAGTCGCCGATGGCGTCGATCTGGTCGCCGCCGGGCAGCGCCGCCGGGGTCGGCGAGGCACTCGGGCCGGGCGTCTCGGAGGGCGTCGGCGTCGCCGTCTTCAGCGCCGTCGCCCCGGTCTGGATGACGGCCTGCGCGCTGCCGACGCCCGGGTCGTCGACCACGCCGAGGGTGGTCGCCGCGACCGTGCCGCCGACGAGCAGGATCGCGAGCGTCGCACCGGCGGCCCGGAGCGGACGGCGGTACCCCGCGAAGAACGCATGGGCGCTCGCGCGGAACCCGTTGCGCCGGATCGGCTGCTCCACGAACCGGTAGGAGAGCGCGGCCGCGACCACGGTGATGGCCAGCGCGATCCCGCCGAGCGCCCAGCCCGTCGCGCCGGTGCGCTCCCAGGTCGGCAGCGCCGCCTCCACCAGCACGAACACCGGCCAGTGCCAGAGGTAGAGGCCGTACGACCGGCGGCCGACCCAGCGCAGCGGGGCGACATCCAGCACCCGGCCGAGCGGCGACGAGACGGCGCCGAGGATGGCCAGGCCCGAGGCGATGGCCACGGCGAAAAGGCCGCCGCGGTAGGTGACGGATGCGTCCGCCGGCAGCAGCACGGCCGCCGCGACGATCCCGGCCACTCCGAGTGTTCCCACGACGGTGCCGACCCACGGCCGCAGTCGCCAGGCACCGAGCGCCAGCACCGCCCCGATCGCGAGCCCGAACGCGTGCGTGTCGGTGCCGTAGTAGACCCGGGTCGCGTCGCCGCCGGGCACGAACACGGCCCACATGGCCGCGGCCGAGGCGAGGGCGAGCAGCGCGACGACGGCGACCCGCACCCAGCGGGCCCGCACCAGCGCGAGCAGCAGGATCACGAACGGCCAGACCAGGTAGAACTGCTCCTCCACAGCCAACGACCACAGGTTGCGGAACAGCTCCGGCGTCGTCTCGTCGAAGTAGCTCTGGCCGGACCCGATGGCCACCCAATTGCTGCTGAAGGTGGCCGCGCCGAGCAGCTGGCGGCCGAGGTGCACGAGCACGTCGCCGCGGACCAGCCACGCGGCGGCACCGCAGACGAGCAGGAGGAGGAACAGGGCGGGGAGGAGCCGGCGGGCGCGGCGGCCCCAGAACGCGCCGAGGCGGATGGTGCCGGAATCCTCGCGCTCCCGCAGCAATAGCGCGGTGATGAGGAAGCCGGAGATCACGAAGAAGACGTCGACCCCCACGTACCCGCCCGGCAGGCCGCCGGGGGAGAGGTGGAACAGGATGACGGTGGCCACCGCCACCGCGCGGAGTCCGTCGAGCCCGGCGTAGCGCGGGCTGGTCGGCGGGGTCATCAGACCAGCATCCCCCGCCCGCCTCCCGAGGTCAAAAGCTCCACCTACACTGTGTGGAATGGACGATCCGAGCACGCGCCTGCGCCTGGATGTCGCGTATGAGGGCACGGCGTTCAGCGGCTGGACCCGGCAGCCCGCGCTTCGCACGGTGCAGGGCGAGCTCGAGGCGGCGCTCGCGACGGTGTTCGGGCGGCACGGGACGCCCCCGACCCTCACGGTGGCGGGGCGCACGGATGCCGGCGTGCACGCCCTCGGCCAGGTGGCCCACCTCGACCTCACCGCCGACCAGCTCGCCAGCCTCGAGCGCCCGCGCAACAACCACCCCGCCACCGAGGCGACGTCCGCGCTGCAGCGCAGGCTGAACGGCATCGCCGGGCTCGACTCCGACGTCTACGTCTCGCGCGTGAGCCGCGCGCCCGAGGGCTTCGACGCGCGCTTCTCGGCGATCTGGCGCCGCTACGAGTACCGGGTCGCCGATGCGCTCGCCCCGCGCAATCCGCTCGAGCGCAACCACACCCTGTGGTACCCGGCGGCGCTGGACGTCGAGGCGATGGATGCCGCGGCATCCGCCCTCGTCGGCCTGCACGACTGGGCCAGCTACTGCAAACCGCGCGACGGCGCGACCACGATCCGCACGCTGCAGGACTTCCGCTGGAGCAGGCGCGACGACGGCGTGCTCGTCGCCGAGGTG
>JAODAU010000392.1 GCA_025463615.1 Microbacteriaceae bacterium
GGCCACATCCGGGTCAACCGGGTCGCACGCACGTCGATGCCGTCGATCTACGCTGCCGGCGACTGCTCGGACTTCCTGCCGTTGGCATCCGTCGCCTCCATGCAGGGACGGACGGCCGTGTTCCACGCGCTGGGCGACATCGTGATCCCGTTGGAGCTGATCAAGATCACCTCGAACATCTTCACCAAGCCCGAGAACTCGACGGTCGGCTGGACGCAGAAGAAGATCGAGGACGGCGTCGCCCAGGGCGAGATCTACAAGCTGCCGCTCGCCTCCAATCCGCGGGCCAAGATGATGGGCATCAAAGACGGCTTCATCAAGCTGTTCGCGCGCACCGGGTCGGGCACCGTCATCGGCGGCGTGATCGTGGCGCCGCGGGCATCCGAGCTGATCCTGCCGATCGCGATCGCGGTCGAGCACCGCCTCACGGTCGACCAGGTGGCCCGCGCTTTCGCGGTCTACCCGTCCCTCTCGGACAGCATCACGGATGCCGCCCGCGCGATGCACATCGTCAACTAGCGCGTCCCTGCGCGCCCGCTCCCGCTCCCACCCGGCCCCAAGTGGCTCTTTGTTGCGGATGTTGCGAATAAATCTCCACATCGCCAACAAAACGCCACATGGATCGGGTCATCCTCTCCCTCACACCCGCGAACGCGACCAGTCGGGCTGTGCAGAGGCGACCGGGCCGCAGGGCGAGCTGCAGCATTGACGGATGCCAGCCGCGGAATTCGATCCCCTTGCTCTCTCCATTCAGCTCGGCTCGGCCGGCGAGCGTTCCGACCTGTTCACCCGCGCTCGGTCCGGGCGGGCGAAAAAACTCTTCCCGGGCGGGTACATGCTGCCCAGCGAGTGGGAGCGGATGGACGGCGAAGAGCGTCACCGTGCCCTGATCGACGCGGCCGCGCGCAAGTCTCGCCGGCCGTTGATCGTGTCGCACCAGTCGGCAGCGGCACTCTGGCGGCTCACGGCGCTGCGTCCGTGGCCGGAGCGTGTCCACGTGCTGCAGGCTCGGGGGAGCACCACTCGTTCCACCGCCTCGCTGATCCGTCATTCGGACGGCATTCCGGAGCATCTCGCGAACATCGACGGGCATCGCGTGACAGATCTCGCCCACACGGTCGTGGACCTCGCCGCCACCGTCTCGTTCCGCGAGGCGGTCGTGTTCGCGGATGCCGCGCTGCGACGACTGAGCAGCCCGTACCCTTCGGTGCCGGGCGACGCGGTCACGCCCGCCGACGTGGAGGCGCTGATCATCCGCCGAGGTGCCCGCCCTGGGATGGCACACGCACGCCGGGTGCTGGAATTCGCGGACGGCCGGGCCGACCGGCCCGGTGAGTCCGTCAGCCGCGTCAGCATTTTCTCGGCCCGAATCTCACGCCCCGATCTGCAGGTCCCGGTTTTCGGTATCAGCGGGAGCAGGTATTTCGCCGATTTCTACTGGGCGGACCGCCGGCACATCGGGGAGTTCGACGGAGCGGCGAAATACACCGATCCGCAGTTCCTGCGAGGTCGCACCCCGCAGCAGGCACTACTCGACGAGAAGCGGCGGGAGGACGACCTGCGCGCCGCCGGCTATCGCTTCACACGCTGGGGCTGGGAGGTCGCGTTGTCGCCAGCGCGCTTGGGTGCCCTCTTGCGCCAGGCCGGCATCCGCTGATCGCCGCACCCATGTGGCTTTTTGTTGCAGTTGTCGCGATTTATTCGCCCCATTGGCAACAAAAAGCCACATGGACTAGGCGCGGCGCGGCGCGCGGCGCGCTAGTGGATGTCGAGGAGCACCGTGCCCGAGGCGACCGTGGCGCCGACCGTCGCGAAGACGTTCGCGACGGTGCCGTCCTTGTGGGCCGAGATCGGCTGCTCCATCTTCATGGCCTCGAGCACCACGATGAGGTCGCCCTTGACCACGGCGTCGCCGTCGGCGACCGCGAGCTTCACGACGGTGGCCTGCATCGGCGCCTTCACCGAGTCGCCGGTCGCGGTGGCGACGGCGGCGGTGCCGGCGTGACGCTTCGGCGCTGCGCCCTGGCCCGCGGATGCCGCGGAGACGCCGAGTCGCGCCGGCAGCGACACCTCGATGCGCTTGCCGTCCACCTCGACCACGATGCTCTGGCGCGCGGCGGGGGCCGTGGCATCCGGCAGCTCGCCGCTCCACGGCTCGATGTCGTTCACGAACTCGGTCTCGATCCAGCGCGTGTAGACGCGGAACGGCGACGACGTGAACGCGGGGTCGCGCACGATCTTGCGGTGGAACGGCAGCACGGTGGGCAGGCCGGCGACCTCGAACTCGTCGAGGGCGCGGCGGGCGCGCTCAAGTGCGTCTTCGCGGGAGGAGCCGGTGACGATGAGCTTCGCGAGCAGGGAGTCGAAGGATCCGCTGATCACGTCGCCGGTGGTCACGCCGCTGTCGACGCGCACGCCCGGTCCGCCGGGAAAGCGCAGCGCGCGCACGGGGCCGGGGGAGGGCAGGAAGCCGAGGCCCGGGTCCTCGCCGTTGATGCGGAACTCGAAGGAGTGGCCCTCGGGCTTCGGGTCGTCGTAGTCGATCGTGCCGCCCTCGGCGATGCGGAACTGCTCGCGCACCAGGTCGATGCCGGTGACCTCCTCGGAGACGGGGTGCTCGACCTGCAGGCGGGTGTTCACCTCGAGGAACGAGATGGTGCCGTCCTTGGCCACGAGGAACTCGCACGTGCCGGCCCCGACGTAGCCGACCTCGCGCAGTATCGCCTTCGACGACGTGTACAGCAGCTGGTTCAGCTCGTCGCTGAGGAACGGCGCGGGCGCCTCCTCGACCAGCTTCTGGTGGCGGCGCTGGAGCGAGCAGTCGCGGGTCGAGATCACGACGACGTTGCCGTGGCTGTCGGCGAGGCACTGGGTCTCGACGTGCCGCGGCTCGTCGAGGTACTTCTCCACGAAGCACTCGCCGCGCCCGAACGCCGCGATGGCCTCGCGGGTCGCCGACTCGAACAGCTCCGGGATCTCCTCGCGGGTGCGGGCGACCTTGAGACCGCGACCGCCGCCGCCGAACGCCGCCTTGATGGCGACCGGGAGGCCGTGGATGTCGACGAACTCGAGCACCTCCTCGGCCCCGGAGACGGGGTTGAGGGTGCCCGGCGCGAGCGGTGCGCCGACCTTCTCGGCGATGTGGCGGGCCGAGACCTTATCGCCGAGCTTCTCGATCGCGTCGGGCGATGGCCCGATCCAGATGAGCCCGGCGTCGATCACGGCCTGGGCGAACTCGGCGTTCTCGGCGAGGAAGCCGTAGCCGGGGTGCACGGCGTTCGCGCCGGAGCGGCGGGCGACGGACAGCACCTTGTCGATGCGGAGGTAGGTGTCGGCGCTGGTGACACCGTCGAGGGCGTACGCCTCGTCGGCGAGCTTGACGTGGCGCGCGTCGCGATCCTGGTCGGCGTAGACGGCGACGGAGGCTATCCCGCTGTCCTTCGCTGCCCTGATGACTCGTACGGCGATCTCGCCTCGGTTAGCTACCAGGACCTTCGTGATGCGGGGCATAGTCATTCAGCCTATTCGCTGATTGGGGCGCGGCTTTGGTGGGGGTCGACAAGAAAAGCGGATCGAGCTTGTCGAGACCTCACCGCGAACCGGGTCTCGACGAGCTCGACCCGCCTCACCAGAGCGACGGCCACTCCACGTCGAAGTCGAGCAGCAGCGAGCGCAGCGTGGAGAGCGAGAGCCCCACCACGGCGTGCGGATCGCCGTCCACGGATGTGATGAACGGCGCCCCGAGGCTGTCGATCGTGAACGCCCCGGCGACCTCGAGCGGCTCGCCGGTGGCGATGTAGGCGTCGATCTCGTTCTCGGTGATGTTGTCGGCGAAGGTGACGGCGGCGGTCGACACCGCCCCGACCTCGCCGTTCACGACCCCGCCGCGGTGGTCGATGAGCCAGTGGCCGGAGTGCAGGTGCCCGGTGCGGCCGCGCTGCAGCATCCATCGCTCCCGGGCGATCTCGGGCAGGTGCGGCTTGCCGTAGACGACCCCGTCGAGCTCGAACACCGAGTCGCCGCCGAGCACGATGCCGTCGATCGCGGGCGAGAGCACCGCCCGCGCCTTGAGGCGGGCGAGCAGCTGCACGGTCTCGATCGCGGTGAGGGGCGAGGCCTCCTCGACCGCGGCATCCTCGTCCACGTGGGAGGGCAGCACGACCGGCTCGACGCCGGCGGAGCGGAGCGTCGCCAACCGGGCGGGCGAGGTCGAGGCGAGGTAGAGGCGCATGGCTGCTCCTGTGGCAAGCTCGGGGGATGGGTGAATGGCGCGGCAGGCAGGTCGAGATCGAGGTTACCAACATCGCCCACGGCGGGGTGTCGGTGGGCCGGCTCGAGGGCCGCGTGGTGTTCGTGGCCGACGCGATCCCCGGCGAGACGGTCGTCGCCAGGATCACGGATGACTCCAAGAAGTCGTTCTGGCGCGCCGAGACGCTCAGCGTGCCCGCGCCGTCCGAGCACCGCCGCGAGCACGTCTGGCACGCGGCGTCGCTGGAGCGCGACCCGAGCGAGCGGGCGGGCGGCGCCGAGTTCGGCCACATCGAGACCGCTCACCAGCGCGAGCTGAAGCGCCAGGTGCTCACCGATTCGCTGCGCCGCATGGCCGGCATCGAGAGCGAGGTCACCGTCGAGGCGTTGCCGGGAGCCGAGGACGGCACCGGATGGCGCACCCGCCTGCGCCTGCACGTCGCGGAGGACGGCTCGGTCGGCCCGTATGCCGCGCGCTCGCACCACGTCGTGCCGGTCACCGACGTGCCGCTGGCTGTGGCCGCGGCGCAGGCGATCGCGCCGCTCGACGAGACCTTCACGGGTGCGACCCACATCGACGTGGTGGTGCCCTCCACCGGCAACCCGTTCGTGCTGCAGGGCACCGACGAGAAGACCCGCCCCAAGGCCCAGCGGATCGTGGAACGCGTGGGCGATCGCGACTTCCGGCTCGACGTGCGCGGGTTCTGGCAGGTGCACGAGCACGCGGCATCCACGCTCACCGAGGCGGTCCAGTCCGCCGTCGACGAGTCCCTGTTCGACCCTCGCGCCGCCAACCTCGACCTCTACGGCGGCGTCGGCCTGCTCGCCGCGGCCGTCGGCGATCGCTTCGGCAACCACCTGCGCATCACCACCGTCGAGAGCGACCACCAGGCCACCGACCACGCCGCCGAGAACCTCGCCGAGTGGGTGGGAGCCAGCGCGGTGACGGCGCGCGTCGACGCCTACCTGCGCACCCTGACCAAGGATACCGGGGCCGCCGAGCGCGACCGCCTGGCCCGCGGCACCGTGGTGCTCGATCCTCCCCGAGCCGGCGCGGGCCGCGAGGTCGTTGACCTGCTCGCGGGTCTCGCCCCGGCGCAGCTCGTCTACGTGGCGTGCGACCCGGTGGCGCTCTCGCGCGACCTGGCGCTGTTCGCAGGGCACGGCTACGAGCTCACCGGGCTGCGGGCGTTCGACCTGTTCCCGAACACGCACCACGTGGAGGCCGTGGCGAGCCTCCGCCGCGGCTGATCACCAGCTCCCGCCGCCGCCACCCCCGCCACCCCCGCCGCTGAAGCCGCCGCCCCCGCCGCCGAAGCCTCCGCTCGAGAACCCGGACGTTCCGCTCGACGACGGCGTGGAGTTGAGCGACGACTCCGCCATCGCGTCGAAGCTGCTGAGCGCCGCCCCGATCGTGGCGAACGACGACATCGAACCCGCGAGGTAGCCGGCCGCGAAGGCGTTGCCGTTGGTCGTGTACCAGTCGGGCTGCGGGGCGTACCTGCCCTCCTCGGCCAGCTGCTTGAAGACGCCTGCCCAGTGCTCCGCCTCACCGAACGCGATTGCCCAGGGCATGTAGCGGCTGAACACGTCGTCGGTCTCCTCGAAGCGGATCTGGTTCGCCTCGGCGGTGCCGATGTAGAGCGTGAAGCCCTGCAGCTGGATCAGCACGGCGTGGCCGAGCGCGCTGCGCCTCGCCGCCTTGCGCGAGCTGCTGAGCCCGATGATGCCGCCCACGAAGGCGCCGACCGCGACGAGCTGGAGTGGGATGCCGAAGAAGACGGTCACAATGAAGAACGGGATCGCGAGCCCGATCGGCCAGGTGAGGAACGGGTGGCTGGCCGTGAGCTTGTCGATGAAGTACTTCTGGTTCTGGATCCACGAGTCGAGCGACGCGGTGATGGTGCGCATGTCGCTCGCGAAGGTGTTGTTGAGGCTCGAGAGCGTGACGCTGGCACGGCCCCCGGCGAACAGCTTGCCGAGCAGCAGGGATTCGTGCGGCAGGAGTTCGGCCGCCTCCGGGGTGCCGGGCCGCGCCGCGGCCCTCTTCGCGGTGGCCCGATCCGGTGTCGCCGTGAGCGTGTAGTCCTTGGCCTTGTGACGGTTCGCGCCGTCCTCCTCATCGATGGTGAGGTGGCCGCGCACGGCGAGGTCGATGAGCGTTGCGGTGATGTCGACGTTCTTG
>JAODAU010000403.1 GCA_025463615.1 Microbacteriaceae bacterium
AGGACGACGTCGGCGGCTCCGGCTCGTACACCCACATGACCCTGCTCTCGGAGAACAACGAGGGCATGCACAACCTGTTCCGGCTGTCGTCGCTCGCGTCGATCGAGGGGTACTACTTCAAGCCGCGCATGGACCGCGAGCTGCTCAGCAAGTACTCGAAGGGCATCATCGCGACCACCGGCTGCGTCGGCGGCGAGGTGCAGACGCGGCTGCGGCTCGGGCAGTACGACGAGGCGCTCAAGGCGGCATCCGACTTCCAGGACATCTTCGGCAAGGGCAACTTCTTCGCCGAGGTGATGGACCACGGCATCGACATCGAGCGCCGCACCATGGAGGACCTGCTGCGCCTCGCCAAGCAGCTCGGCCTCCCGCTCGTGGCGAGCAACGACCTGCACTACACGCACGCGCACGACGCCGGCGCCCACGCCGCCCTGCTCTGCGTGCAGTCCGCCTCGACGCTGGATGACCCCAACCGCTTCAAGTTCGACTCCGACGAGTTCTACCTCAAGACCGCCGCACAGATGCGCCACCTGTTCCGCGACCACCCCGAGGCGGCCGACAACACGCTGCTCATCGCCGAGCGCTGCGAGGTCAACTTCGAGCATCGCGACCTCATGCCCCGCTTCCCGGTTCCCGAGGGCGAGACCGAGGCCACCTGGTTCGAGAAGGAGGTGCACGCCGGCATGCTGCGCCGCTTCAACAACGCGCCCTCCGACGCGCACCTGGCGCAGGCGCAGTACGAGATCGACGTCATCAAGCAGATGGGCTTCCCCGGCTACTTCCTCGTGGTCGCCGACTTCATCACCTGGGCCAAAAGCCAGGGCATCCGCGTCGGTCCGGGTCGTGGCTCGGCCGCCGGATCGATGGCCTCCTACGCGATGGGCATCACCGAGCTCGACCCGCTGGCGCACGGCCTCATCTTCGAGCGCTTCCTCAACCCCGAGCGCGTCTCCATGCCCGACGTCGACGTCGACTTCGACGACCGGCGCCGCCCCGAGGTCATCCGCTACGTCACCGACAAGTACGGCGACGACCGAGTGGCCCAGATCGTCACCTACGGCACCATCAAGGCCAAGCAGGCGCTCAAGGACAGCGCGCGCGTGCTCGGGATGCCGTACTCGGTGGGCGAGAAGCTCACCAAGGCGATGCCCCCGGCCATCATGGGCAAGGACATCTCCCTGGGCGACGTGACCAACCGCGACGCCGAGCGCTGGAAGGAGGCCGGTGACCTCCGCTCGATCATCGAGACCGACGCCGAGGCGGCGAAGGTCTTCGAGACGGCCCTCGGCATCGAGAACCTCAAGCGCCAGTGGGGCGTGCACGCCGCCGGCGTGATCATGTCCGCCGAGCCGCTGCTGGACGTGCTGCCGATCATGAAGCGCGAGGACGACGGCGCGATCATCACGCAGTTCGACCAGCCGCCGCTCGAGTCGCTCGGCCTCATCAAGATGGACTTCCTCGGGCTTCGCAACCTGACCATCATCGAAGACGCGCTCCGGATGATCGAGAAGAACACCGGTCACCGCCTCGTGATCGAGGATCTCGACCTCGACGCCGACCAGAAGACCTACGACCTGCTCGCCCGCGGCGACACGCTCGGCGTGTTCCAGCTGGATGGCGGGCCGATGCGCTCCCTGCTCAAGCAGCTCAAGCCCACCAGCTTCGAGGACATCTCGGCCGTCATCGCGCTCTACCGCCCGGGCCCGATGGGCATGAACTCGCACACGAACTACGCGCTGCGCAAGAACGGCCTGCAGAAGATCGAGGCGATCCACCCTGAGCTCGAGGAGCCGCTGCGCGATAGCCTCGGCATCACCTACGGTCTCATCGTCTACCAGGAGCAGGTGATGTCGGTCGCGCAGAAGGTGGCCGGGTTCACGCTCGGCCAGGCCGACGTTCTGCGTCGCGCGATGGGCAAGAAGAAGAAGTCCGAGCTCGACAAGCAGTACGCCGACTTCGAGAAGGGCATGCTCGACAACGGCTACAGCGCGAACGCGGTGAAGGTGCTCTGGGACACCCTGATGCCGTTCGCCGACTACGCCTTCAACAAGGCGCACAGCGCCGGCTACGGCGTGCTCAGCTACTGGACCGCGTACCTCAAGGCCAACTTCCCGGCCGAGTACATGGCAGCGCTGCTCACGAGCGTCGGCGACTCGAAGGACAAGCTCGGCATGTACCTCAGCGAATGCCGGCGAATGGGCATCCGCGTGCTCGCGCCCGACGTGAACGAGTCGTTCGCCGACTTCACCGCAGTGCCGTCCGAGACGGGCATCGGCGACATCCGCTTCGGCCTCGGCGCCGTTCGCAACGTCGGATTCAACGTGGTCGAGCTCATCCGCCAGGCGCGCGAGGAGAAGGGGCGGTTCACCTCGTTCCACGACTTTCTCAAGAAGGTGCCGATCCAGGTGGCGAACAAGCGCACCGTGGAGTCGCTCATCAAGTCGGGCGCGTTCGACCAGACCGGCGCCACGCGCCGCGCGCTGCTCGAGATCCACGAGGACGCCATCGACTCCGCCGTGAGCCTCAAGCGCAACGAGGCGAACGGGCAGGTCGACCTGTTCGCCGGCATCTTCGAGTTCGAGGCGGAGAGCGAGCAGGTCCCCGACCGTCCCGAGTGGGCCAAGCGCGACAAGCTCGCCTTCGAGCGCGAGATGCTCGGGCTGTACGTCTCCGATCACCCGCTCGCGGGGCTCGAGATCCAGCTGGCGAAGCACGCGAGCACCAGCATCCAGGAGCTCCTGGGCGGCGAGGTCGCGGGCGACGGCGAGCACGTCACGATCGCGGGGCTCGTCACCTCGGTGCAGCACCGCGTCGCGCGCAATTCGGGCAACCAGTACGGCCTGATCACGGTCGAGGACTTCGGCGCCGAGATCACGGTGATGTTCCTCGGCAAGACCTACCAGGAGTTCTCGCCCGCCCTCACCAACGACTACATCGTCGTGGTGCGCGGCCGGGTGAGCATGCGCGACGATGGCATGAACCTGCACGCCGCGAGCATGTTCGTGCCCGACCTGGGCCAGAGCCTCGGATCGGGTCCCCTCGTGATCTCGGTGCCCGAGCTGCGGGCCACGACGGATGTCGTCACCGCCCTCAACGACGTGCTGATCCGCCACTCGGGCGACACCGAGGTTCGCCTCAAGCTGGTCAAGGGTGAGACGGCGCGGCTCTTCGAGGTGCCGTACCCGGTGACGGTGAGCGCGGACCTGTACGGCGAGCTGAAGAGCCTGCTCGGGCCCGCCTGCCTGGTCTAGACGGTGTCGCCGGGCTTCAGATAGCGGCGCTCGTGGTACAGCAGGGCCTCGTCCGGCTCGCCGAGCGCGCCCTCCTCGATCTGCACGACGACGACCGCGTTGTTCGCGACGGGGAAGCGCTCGACGATGCGTCCCACCATCCACGACGTGACGCCCTGCAGGATCGGCAGCCCGTGCGGCCCGACGTACCAGTGGTCGCCCACGAAGCGCTCGGCGTTCGCGCCGGCGAGCTTCTCGGCGAGGTGCCGCGTGCGGCTGCCCAGGGTCTGGATGACGACGTAGTCGGTGCCCTCGATGGCCGGCCACGCACTCGCGATGCGCGCCATGTTGAAGGTGGCGAGCGGAGGCACGGCCGCCAGCGACGCGAGGGAGGTGGCGGTGAATCCCACCGGCGTACCGTCGGGCGTCAGCGCCGTGATCGCCACGACGCCGGCGGCGTGGCGGCGGAACGCGTGCTTGAACGCGGCGAGACCGTCGGGTTCTTCTGGGGTCTCGCTCATGCAGGTTCCAATCGTGCCCGGCCGGGCCGTATTCCCGTCACCGCCGGCGCCCGGGCGCCGTCCCATAGGATTGCAGACGCCATGATGCAGACGATCGACCTCCGGGGTCTCCAGCCTAGCCGCGCCGAACTGCTCGACCTGGTTCCCCGCGCGCAGACGGATGTCGCGGCCGCTTCGTCAGCCGCCGCCGACCTCATCGCCGACGTCCGGGCCCGCGGCGAGGCCGCCCTGCTCGACCAGGCAGAGCGGCTCGATGGGGTGCGGCCGAAGCACATCCGTGTGGATGTCGCCGCCATCACGTCGGCCGTACGACAGCTCGATCCCGCCGTCCGTGCCGCCCTCGAGGAAGCCGTCGTGCGGGTGCGCGCCGGCTCCCAGGCGCAGATGCCGGAGCCGCGTGTGACGACCCTCGCGCCGGGCGCCGAGGTGATCCAGCGCTGGACGCCGGTGAACCGCGTCGGGCTGTACGTGCCGGGCGGCAAGGCCGTGTATCCGTCCAGCGTGGTCATGAACGTCGTGCCGGCGCAGGTCGCCGGTGTCGCGTCCGT
>JAODAU010000405.1 GCA_025463615.1 Microbacteriaceae bacterium
GATGAGGATCACGTCGTACTCCCCCGAGACCTGCCGCAGCACGCGCGCCAGGATCTGCTCGCGCGCGACCTCGTTCACGAGGTGCACCTCGGCGGCGGAGAGGTCGATGTTGGCGGGGATCACGTCGAGGTTCGGCATCGCCGTCTGCTGGATGGCGAGGTGCGCGTCCTTGACCGTGCCGAGCATGAGGTCGTAGATGTTGGGAACGTCGTGGCTCTGCACGCCGAGCCCGGCGGAGAGCGCGCCCTGCGGATCGAAGTCCACGGCGAGCACGCGGCGGCCGTAGTCGGCCAGCGAGGCGCCCAGGCTGATCGCGGTCGTGGTCTTGCCCACTCCACCCTTCTGGTTGCAGAGGGCGATGATGCGGGCGGGCCCGTGGGAGGCGAGCGGCTTCGGCACCGGGAAGACGGTGGTCGGGCGACCGGTCGGGCCGTTCTTCACGGCGTCGACCCCGGCCAGAGGTTCGGCTCGATTGCTCCGCGTCGCTGTCATCCCGACATTCCTTCGTCTGTTCGCCTGGTCCGTCCCGGGTCTCGACGAGTCTACCGGCGGGAGACCCCCGGTTCGTGGATCAGCGCGCGCGGGGATGCGCCGTCGTGTACATGTCCCGCAGGGTGTCGGCGGTCACCTGCGTGTAGATCTGCGTTGTCGCCACCGACGAGTGCCCGAGCAGCTCCTGCACCACGCGCACGTCGGCGCCGCCGGCGAGCAAATGTGTGGCGAACGAGTGTCGGAACGTGTGCGGCGAGATCTCCGTCTCGAGGCCCGCCTGTTCCGCCCGGGCGCGGATGATCAGCCACGCGTTCTGCCGTGACACCCGCTGCCCGCGGATGCCGAGAAAGAGCGCGGGCGTCGACGGCCCGCGCGACGAGAGCAGCGGCCGCGCCCGCACGAGGTACGCATCGAGCGACGCGCGCGCGAAGCTGCCGAGCGGCACGATGCGCTGCTTGCCGCCCTTGCCGAACAGCCGCACGACGTCCGCCGTGCCTCCCTCGGTCGAGATCACGTCGTCGACGTTGAGATCGACGGCCTCCGAGATGCGCGCGCCGGTCGCGTAGAGCAGTTCGAGCAGGGCGCGGTCCCGCAGCGACTGGGTGTCGTCGCCGCCGGCCGCGTCGAGCACGCTCGCCATCTGGTCGATGGTGATCGCCTTCGGCAGGCGGCTCGGGAGCTTCGGCGGGCGGGTGTCGGCCGCGACATCCGCGTCCACCAGGCCCTCCTCCAGCAGGAAGCGATGGAAGGAGCGCACCGACGAGAGCATCCGTGCCATCGAGGATGCGGTGAGCGGCTCCTCGCGCTCGCGCAGCGAGTGGGCGAAGGCCGCGACATCCGGCGCCGAGACGCCCTCGGGTGTCGTGACACCGCGAGCGGACAGCACGGCAAGGTACGCGCCCAGGTCGCGGCGGTACGCGGCGACCGTGTTGCGCGAGAGCCCGCGCTCGATCGACACGTGGCGCAGGTAGCGGTCCGACGCGCGCGCCAGCGGCGTCGGGGCCCCGTCAGTCACGGCGGCCGCGCTGCGGCAGGCGCTTGAGCGGCTCATCCGCCGGCCCGAGCGCGGCCCAGCCGGTGTCGCGGCCGCGCCCGGCCGCCAGTACCGCGGTTCCGAGGATGCCGTTGCTGATGTCCCGGCGCAGGAACGCGTCGATCGCGTCATCCAGGCTCACCCAGCGGCGTTCGATGTCCCGCTCCTCCTCGGTGCGGGCGAACACGGTCTCCGACTCGCTCAGACCGCGGGCGAGGTAGATCCGTACGAACTCGGTGCTCCCGCCCGGCGACGTGTCGACGTCGAGCAGCGTGTGCCACTGCGTCGCCTCCAGGTCGACCTCCTCGGCCAGCTCGCGGCGTGCGGCCGCGAGCGGCGACTCCCCCGCGAGGTCGAGCAGCCCGGCCGGGATCTCCCAGTCGCGCCGGCCGATCGGATGACGGTACTGCTTGATCAGCAGCACCCGTCCCGCGTCGTCCAGGGCCAGCACCGCCACGGCGCCGGGGTGATCCACGTAGTCCCGCACCACGGTGTCACCGTTGTACTCGAACGCGTCCCGGCGCACGTCCCAGACGCGCCCCTCGAAATCGCGCTCGCTGGAGAGCACCGTCACCGGAGCGACGTCGTCGACCAGGTGTTCGCTCACGCTTCGGCGACCTCGAACAGGCGGCTGGCCTCCTGGCGGCGCAGCGCCGCGGTGATCAGCCCCTGGAACAGCGGGTGCGCGCGGTTCGGCCGCGAGCGCAGCTCCGGGTGCGCCTGGGTGCCGACGTAGAACGGGTGCACGTCCTTGGGCAGCTCGACGAACTCGACCAGGTGGCCGTCGGGAGACGTTCCCGAGAACCAGAGGCCGGCATCCGCGATCTGCTGGCGGTAGCCGTTGTTCACCTCGTAGCGGTGGCGGTGGCGCTCCTCCACGCGGGACGCGCCGTAGACCTCCTCGACGGTCGAGCCGGATGCCAGCTCGGCCGGGTAGAGCCCGAGCCGCATGGTGCCGCCCAGGTCGCCGCCGGCGATGATGTCCACCTGCTCGGCCATCGTTGCGATGACCGGGAACTCGGTCTCCGGGTCGAACTCGGAGGACGAGGCGCCGTGCAGCCCCACCACGTTGCGGGCGTACTCGATCACCATGCACTGCAGGCCGAGGCACAGGCCGAGGGCGGGGATGCCGTTCTCGCGCGCGAAGCGCAGCGCGCCGAGCTTGCCCTCGATGCCGCGCACGCCGAAACCGCCGGGCACGCAGATGCCGTCCAGGTCGCCCAGCAGCCGTGCGGCGCCCTCGGGCGTCTCGCACTCGTCGGAGGGCACCCAGCGGATCTTGACCCGCGTCTGCTGGGCGAACCCGCCCGCACGCAGCGCCTCGGTCACCGAGAGGTACGCGTCCGGCAGGTCGATGTATTTGCCGACCAGACCGATCGTCACCTCGAAGCGCGGCTCGTGCACCGCGCGCAGCAGGTCGCTCCAGCCGTCCCAGTTGACGTCGCCGGCCTCGACCCCGAAGTGGTCGATGATGTACGAGTCGAGACCCTGGTCGTGGAGCATGGTCGGGATGTCGTAGATGCTTGGAACGTCCACGGCGTTCACCACCGCCTCGATGTCCACATCGCACATGAGCGCGATCTTGCG
>JAODAU010000450.1 GCA_025463615.1 Microbacteriaceae bacterium
CCGTGCAGCTGGTCACGAGCTCGACGGCCGGCTACGCGTTCAGCAGGCTGCCGTTCCGGGGTCAGAACGTGGTGTTCGGCATCTACCTGGCCACGATGATGATCCCGCTGCAGGTGCTGATCGTGCCGCTGTTCGTGGAGCTCAAGACCTTCTCGCTCCTCGACACGTACCTCGGCGCACTGCTGCCCACGTTCGCGAGCGCGTTCGGCATCTTCCTGCTGCGGCAGGCGATCAACCAGGTGCCGCGCGAGCTGGACGAGGCGGCCACGCTGGACGGGGCCGGGCACTTCCGGATCTTCTCGAGCGTGATCATCCCCAACATCCGACCGGCGCTGGCCACCCTCGTGATCTTCTCGTTCATGAGCAGCTGGAACAGCTTCCTCTGGCCCCTGGTGGTGCTGCGCTCGCCCGAGCTGCAGACGCTGCCCATCGCACTCGCCGGCCTGCAGGGCCAGTACGTCTCCGACTGGGACGTCATCATGGCCGGCTCCGTCGTGAGCATCCTTCCGATGCTCGCGCTCTACATCTTCGCCCAGAAGTACGTCATCCAGGGCGTCGCAAGCTCCGGGCTCAAGTAGCTCACGGAGACGTTCCACCCGAATCACAGCACAACACCCACATCAAAGGAGATCGATCACAATGAACCGCAAACTCGCGGTGGCCATCGGAATCGCCGGTGTCGCAGCCCTCGCCATGACCGGCTGTGCCGCCGGGTCGGGCAGCAGCGACGGCAACGCCAAGGTCACCATCACCTACTCGAACTTCATCTCCAACGGCGGAAATGAGAAGAACCTCGCGAAGATCGTGAAGGCCTTCGAGAAGGCGAACCCGAACATCACCGTCGATGTGAAGACGCTGCCGTACGACTCGTACGACACCGCGCTCGACACCGACCTCGCCGCGGGCACTGCCGCCGACGTGTTCGACATCGACGGGGCATCCCACTACGGCCCGTACCAGGCGAACGGCGTGCTCGCCGAACTCGACGGCGTCGACTCGAGCGTCTACAGCAAATCGCTGCTCGACACGTACGCCACGGACGGCAAGCAGTACGGCCTGCCCACCTCCTTCTCGGATGTCGTGCTCTATTACAACAAGGACCTCTTCGACAAGGCGGGCGTCAAGTACCCCACCGACTCGTGGACCTGGAAGGACGAGACGGCCGCGGCCGAGAAGCTCACCGACAAGGCGGCGGGTGTCTGGGGCGACCACCAGCCGGTCACCTACAACGAGTTCTATAAGGTGCTCGTGCAGAACGGCGCATCGTTCCTGAGCAAGGACGGCAAGAAGGTCGCCTTCAACACGCCGAAGGGGCTCGAGGCGGCCAAGTGGCTCGTCGACAAGAGCGGCACGACAATGCCGACGATCGCCGACGGCCAGGGCACGGCCGACTTCGACACCAACCTGTTCAAGGCGGGCAAGCTCGCGATGCTGCACACCGGCATCTGGGTGTTCGGCTCGTTCGCCGACACCCCCGCCAACTGGGACATCGCCGTCGAGCCGGGCAACACCCAGCACGCCAGCGCGGTGTTCTCCAACGCGATCGGCGTCTCGGCGACCAGCAAGCACAGGGCCGCCGCGCAGAAGTGGGCGGAGTACATGTCGTCGTCGAACGAGATGGTGAACGTGCGGCTCGACTCCGGCTGGGAGCTCCCCGCCATCTCGGACACCAAGAAGCTCGACACCTACCTGCAGAAGGGCAAGCCGGCCAACCGCCAGGCGGTGTTCGACGCGGCCAAGCAGATCGCCCCGGCGCCGTCGATCGGCGACAACCAGAACGCGATGCAGGACGCCATCACCGGCGAACTCGTGGAGGCGCAGGCCGGCCGCGAGAGCGTGCAGCAGGCCCTCGACAACGCCGAGAAGAAGATCAACGCGCTGCTCGCAGGCTGAGAGTGGCGGGCCCCCGGCATCCGGGGGCCCGCTTCCCACCACCCCCGCTCGACCCGCGAACCGGGCCCGACAACAGGAGAACCACCCATGACCGAGGCGACCCGCGGCGACGTCCGCGCCGACCTGGCCGCGTTGACCACGCTGGCGCAGACCAGCATCGAGCTGATCCTCCGCCTGCAGGATGAGTCGGGGGCGTACCCCGCGAGCCCCACCTTCTCGGCCTATGCCGGCTACTCGTGGTTCCGCGACGGGGCGTTCATCGCCGACGCGATGTCGGCCGCGGGCGCCGTCGACTCGGCCGACCGGTTCTTCGACTGGTGCGCCGGCATCCTGGTCTCGCGGCGCGCGACGATCGAGCGGGTGGTCGCCGCGGCGGCCGTCGGCGAACCCGTGCCGGACACCGGGATGCTGCCCGCCCGCTTCACCTTCGACGGCCGCGACGGCGACGACGAGTGGTGGGACTTCCAGCTCGACGGCTACGGCACCTGGCTCTGGGCCGTCGCCGAGCACGCCAGGCGCCACTCGCTGGGCCTCGACCGGTGGATGCCGGCGATCGCCCTCACCGTGGACTACCTCGCCAGCTCGTGGCAGCGTCCCTGCTTCGACTGGTGGGAGGAGAGCTCCGAGCGGGTGCACGTCTCCACCCTGGGATGCATCGCCGCCGGCCTGGAGGCGGTGGGCGGCGCCGAGCGTGTCGTGGCCGACATCCGCGCCCTGATCGCCGCCGAGGGCACCGTCGACGGGCACCTCGCCAAGTGGCTCGGGTCGCACGAGGTCGACGCGAGCCTGCTCTCGGTGATCGCGCCGCTGGGGGTCGTGGCGGCATCCGACCCGGTGGGCGCAGCGACCATCGCCGCGGTCGAGGCCGAGCTCTCGGTCGACGGCGGCGTGCACCGCTACCGGGCGGACACCTTCTTCGGCGGTGGGCAGTGGCCGCTGCTCAGCTGCTTCCTCGGGCTGGCGTTCGAGGCATCCGGCGATCGCGACCGCGCACTCGACCAGCTCGCCTGGGCGGCGGGAACGGCTGACGCCGCCGGCGCGATGCCCGAGCAGGTCGATGGTCACCTGCTCGACCCGGCTCGGGAGCAGGAGTGGGTCGATCGCTGGGGGCCGGTGGCGAGGCCGCTGCTCTGGAGCCACGCGATGTACATCCGGCTCGCGGTGCAGCTCGACGTGGTCGACGGGCGCGGCGCATGATCCGGCACCGCCCCTTCGGATCGGGCCACCCCTACTCGGTCGACACCGAGCAGCGCTGGCCGGTGGACCCCGTCGCGGGCGCGCCCGTCGTGCTCGGCGTGCGGTCGTCGGCGGGGGTCGCCGCGGTCTCGTGTGAGGTCGAGACCGGTGGCGTCGCCCGCGTGCTGGAGCTCGCGCCGGTGAAGCGGCGATCGCGCGGGCAGGTCGTCGACGGCGGCCACCTCGCCTCCGCGCAGGCTCGGCTCGCGCGGGCATCCGGCGGCTGGCAGGTCACGCTCGACGGGCTCGTCGCGGGCGAGCGGTATCGCTACCGCTTCCTCACCGAGGGGCAGAAGACCCGCTGGTTCGAGTTCCGCGTCTCCGCCTGGCGGGAGTCGCCCGGGCTCGTGACCGGACCGCGGGTGATCCCCGGCAGTGTCACGGCCCTCGACGACGGCGAGCACGTGAGCCGGGTGCGGTTCGCGCTGCCGCTCGCGCCGGGGGAGCATGTCACCGGCTTCGGCGAGCGGTACGACGCGCTCGACCACCGCGGCGCAAGCCTCGACTCGGTCGTGTTCGAGCAGTACAAGAGCCAGGGCGCCGAACGCAAGACCTACCTGCCGATGCCGTTCGCCCACGTGGTCGGCGGCGAGGGCTGGGGCTTCCACGTGCGCACCTCGCGGCGGGTCTGGTTCGACATCGGCGAGAGCGAACCCGGGCGGCTGTGGGTCGAGGCCGAGGTCGATGCGGCGAGTGACGCGGCATCCGTGCTCGACGTCGCGGACTTCACCGGCAGCCCCACCGAGGTGCTGCGCGCTTTTCTCGGCGACGCCGGGCGGCCGCGCGAGCTGCCGGACTGGGTGTTCCGCCTGTGGGCGAGCGCCAACGAGTGGAACACGCAGGCCGCGGTCATGGAGCAGGTGGACCTGCATCGCGAGCACGACATCCCGGTCGGGTCGGTGGTGATCGAGGCGTGGAGTGACGAGAGCACCTTCACGGCGTGGCGCGGGGCGGAATACGAGCCATCGGAAGCGCCGCACCGGCTGGCCGACTTCACCTTCCCGGCGGACGGGCCGTGGCCGGATCCCAAGGGCATGGTCGACGAGTTGCACTCCCGCGACATCCGCCTGCACCTGTGGCAGATCCCGCTGATCAAGATGCGGCCGAACCCCGCGGGGCAGGCCCGGGTGGATGCCGACGCCGCCGTGCGCGACGGCGTGCTCGTGCGCGAGGTCGCCCCCGACGGCACGCTGCGCCCCTACCGCAACCGCGGCTGGTGGTTCCCGCTCGGGCTCATGCCCGACCTCACCGACGAGCGCGCGTCCCGCTGGTGGACCGACCGGCGGCGCTACCTGGTCGAGGAGCTCGGCGTCGACGGCTTCAAGACCGACGGCGGTGAACACGCCTGGGGCCGCGACCTGCGCTACCTCGACGGGCGGCACGGTGACGAGAAGAATGCGCGGTTCCCGGTCGGCTACGCGAAGGCCTTCGGCGACCTGCTGGAGTCCGCGGGCAAGGCGCCCGTCACGTTCAGCCGCTCGGGTTTCACCGGCAGCCAGGCGCACGGCGCGTTCTGGGCCGGCGACGAGAACTCGACCTGGGACGCGTTCCGGTGGTCGCTATTCGCGGGGCTCTCCGCGGCATCCGCTGGCATCGTCTACTGGGGGTGGGACTTCGCCGGGTTCTCGGGGGAGGTGCCGGAGGGGGAGCTCTACCTGCGCTCGGCCGCTGCTGCCGCGTTCGTGCCGATCATGCAGTACCACGCGGAGTTCAATCACCACCGCACCCCCTCCGGGCAGCGCACGCCGTGGAACATCGCGGCGCGCAACGACGACGATCGTGTCATCCCGGTTTTCCGTCGCCTGGCGCACCTGCGCGAGCGCCTCGTGCCATACCTCGCGGAGTCGGCGCGGCAGACGATCGAGACCGCACGACCGCTGATGCGTCCGCTCTACTTCGATCACCCGCGTGACATGGCCGTGTGGGAGCGCCCGCTGCAGTGGATGCTCGGCGACGACCTGCTCGTCAGCCCGGTCACCCAGGCCGGGGCGACCGAGTGGACCACGTATATTCCCGACGGGGAATGGGTGGATGCCTGGACGGGGGCACCTGTCGCCGCGGGCCTCGCCACGCGCGAGACCCCGATCGACGTCATCCCGGTCTACGTGCGCGCGGCAGCCTGGCCCGCCCTCCGCGAGGTCTTCACCCCGTAACCCATCGGAAATTCAGGAGTTTGGTCGACGGCGATTGCGGCGCGGCCTCGAAGTGCTGGAGTCGCGCCGAATTGCCGCGACCAAACTCCTGAATTTCCAACAGGGGTGAGCGCGGGGGGCGAGCGGATCGGGTCAGGCGGTGAGGCCCCGGCGCTCGAGCAGGGGGTCGATGACGGCGTCGCGGCCGCGGAAGTCGCGGTACGCCTCCAGCGGGTCCTTCGAGCCGCCGACGCCGAGCAGGCGCTCGCGGAAGCGGTCGCCGTTCTCGCGGGTGAGGCCGCCGTTCTCCTTGAACCACTCCACAGTGTCGGCGTCGAGCACCTCGCTCCAGATGTAGGAGTAGTACCCGGCGTCGTACCCGCCCGAGAACGTGTGCGCGAAGTACGGGCTCGAGTAGCGCGTCGGCACGGCCGGGTTCGCCAGCCCGAAGGATTCCAGCGCCTCCGCCTCGAACTCGGCCACGTCGTCAACCGTGTCGTCGGCGGTGATCGTGTGCCAGGCCTGGTCGAGCATCGCGGCGGCGAGGTATTCGCTCGTCTTGAACCCCTCGTTGAAGGCGGATGCCGCCTGGATGCGCTCCACGAAGTCGGTCGGCATCGGCTCGCCGGTCTCGAAGTGCACGGCGTAGTTGGCCACGATCTCGGGCCACAGCATCCACATCTCGTTCACCTGGCTGGGGAACTCCACGAAGTCGCGATACACGTTCGTGCCCGAGAACTTCGGGTACGTCACGTGCGCGAAGAGTCCGTGCAGCGCGTGCCCGAACTCGTGGAAGAACGTGTTCACCTCGTCGTAGGTGAGCAGCGTCGGCTCGCCCTCGGCCGGCTTGGGCACGTTGAGGTTATTGACCACGACGGTCTCGGTGCCGAGCAGTGAGCTCTGGCTGGTGAGGTCGTTCATCCACGCGCCGCCGCGCTTGGAGTCCCGGGTGTAGAGGTCGAGCACGTAGAGGCCGAGCTTCGAGCCGTCCTCGTTGTGCACCTCGAACACACGCGCCTCGGGGTGGTACGCCACGAGGTCGGGCCGCTCGGTGAAGGTGATGCCGTAGACGCGGTTGGCCGCGTAGAACACGCCGTCCTGAAGCACGCGCTCGGCCTCGAAGTACGGCCGCATCGCCGAGGTGTCGACGTCGTACTTCGCCTGCCGCACCTTCTCTGTGTAGAACGCCCAGTCCCACGAGCGGATGTCGTGGCCGGCCGAGCTCTCCAGGTCGGCCTGCTCCGCTCGCGCGTTGCGCGCCGCGATCGGCGCGAGACGGTTGAGCAGCGCTGCGACCGCCTGCGGCGTCTTCGCGGTCTCGTCGGCGGTGACGTAGGCGGCGTGGTTCTCGAACCCGAGCAGCCGCGCCCGCTGCGCGCGCAGGTGGGTGATCTCGAGTACGAGCTCGCGGTTGTCGTGCTCGTTTCCGCGGCTGGCGCGCGCCCGCGACGCCGTCATCACGCGCTCGCGCACGCCGCGGTCGGTGAGCGCGTCGAGGTACGGATGCCCGGTCGGCAGCACGAGCGTGATCAGGTACTTCCCCTCGAGCCCGCGCTCCTTCGCCGCCTCGGACGCCGCGGAGATCTCGCCCGCTCCCAGCCCGTCGAGCTCGGCCACGTCGTCGATCACCACGGCCAGTTCGTTGGTGTCGGCGAGCAGGTTCTTCTCGAACCTCGTGGTGAGGGTGGAGAGCCGCTGGTTGTAGTCGCGCAGCTTCTCCTTCTGCGCGTCATCCAGCCCGGCGCCGGCCTGCGTGAACTCGGTGTAGTACCGCTCGACCAGGTAGCGCGACTCGGCGTCGAGCCCGAGCTGGTCCAGCTGGTCATGGAGGGTCTTGATGCGCCAGTAGAGCTGCGAGTCGAGGCGGATCGCGTCGGCGTGCGCAGAGAGCAGGGGAGCGAGCGTCTCCTCGAGCTCGTTGGTGAAGTCGCTGCTGTCGGACGAGCTCTTGTTGAAGAACACGACCTCCACGCGCGAGAGGATGCGGCCCGACTTCTCGAGCGGGATCATCGTGTTCTCGAAGGTCGGCATGTCGCGCCGCCGGGTGATGTTCTGCACCTCGGCGAGCTGTTCCTCCATGCCGCGCTCGAAGGCGGGCAGGTAGTGCTCATCGCGGATCTCGGCGAACGGCGGCAGGCCGTAGGGGAGCGTGCTGGGTTCGAAGAAGGGGTTGGAATCAGCCATCCATCCACCCTATTTCACGATGCAAAGATTTGGTTGCAAAAGAATGGTTGCAAAGAAAGCTTTGCAATGCTATCTTTGCACTATGGATGACGCAGAGCTCGAGCAGGAGGCCCAGACCCCCGATCTTCCGCCCGACCGCACCCTCGACCTGGAGTCGCTCAAGGCACTCGCGCACCCGCTGCGACTGCAGCTCTTCGACGAGCTCTCCACCTTCGGTCCGGCGACCGCGAGCGGCCTGGCCGAGAAGCTGGGGGAGTCCAGCGGGGCCACCAGCTACCACCTCCGCCAGCTCGAGAAGAACGGCTTCGTGCGCGAGGTCGAGGGCCGCGGCAGCGCCCGCGAGCGTTGGTGGGAGCGGGTGCCGGGCAGCATCAGCGTCTTCAACAAGGAGACGGTGGAATCGCCGGTCGGCCGCGAGGTCACCGAACTCGTCGCGCTGCACTTCCAGCAGAACTCGGAGAGCCTGCTCAATGAGTTCATCCGTCGGGGCTACGACGAGGTGCCCACCGAGTGGGCCGACGTCAGCAACATGACGACCATGAACCTGCGGCTCACCCAGCCGCAGATGGCGGAGCTCATGGAGCTCTTCCAGAACACCATCCAGCCGTGGGTGGACCGCCACCGCGGCAAGGACGAGCCGGGCGCCCGCCCGGTGCAGATCCACTTCAATTCGTTCCCCGTCATCGGCGGAATCGAGACCCCGCAGACGTATCAGGGCGAGGAGTCGTAGCTCATGTCGGCAGCAGAAATGTCGGTGGTCAGCCGTAATTTTGACACCAAGGAAGAGGTGATCGTGATGACTTCAGCAGTAGTTCTCGACCGTACCGTCGGCACCCTCGTGGTGGAGACGGCGCCCGCCGAACCGTCCAATGCAGACCCCGCGTTCGTCGACCCGCGGCTCGCGGATGCCCCGCTCGCCAACGGCGCGCGCCCTCACGGCTTCGACCGCCTCGTCATGCGCCTCAGCGTGGCGACGCTGCTCTGGGCCCAGCGCCGCGCGGTGAAGGGCTCGATCTCGTTCGAGGAGCACCGCCGCCGCTACCTGGTGGAGCGCGAGCTGGCGGCGCAGTCGCGCGACAGCCTGCGCATCATCTCGAGGGTGTTCTAACCCCATAAGCCCCGATGGGCGTCGCCGGCAAGCACCGGCGTCCTAGCGCCACCTCCTGTGCAAGATCGCTGTGAGAACAGACTCTTCCTGGCGGCGCCCATCGGCACTCCGCGCACCGAGACCGGGTCAGCGCAGCAGCGCCTCGATGAGGTCGCGACCCAGCCGGGCGGTGGCCGCGAGGTCGAACTCGTAGACGACGTAACGGCCGCGGCGCGTGGTGCCGACGATGCCGGCATCCTTGAGCGTCGCGAGGTGCCGCGACACCTCGGGGGCGGTGAGCCCCCACATCTCCGCCAGGTCCGCCGTCGTGTGCGGCCCGCGGATGAGGCTCCTGGCCAACCGCAGCCGCACCGGGTTGTCGAGGGCGTGCAGCCGCTCCTGCACGGTGTCGACGGACACCGCGAGCGTGGGGTTCGCCGTGGTCATCGGGTACTGGATCACGGGGCGCCACCCCGGGGCGTGCACGACGAGCAGGTGCGGATGCCCGAACACGCTGGGCAGGAACGTCACGCCGTCGCTGCCCGCGGTCGTCGCGCTGTCCTGCAGCTTGTCGACCACGATCCGCCCGCGGCCCGTGTCGACGGTGAGCGCCGACGAGACGGCGCCCACCGCGCGGCCGAGCCCCTCGAGCGCGAGCAGGTCGCCCTTGATCCGCGCGTCCGCGGCGAGGTGGGGCTTCACCCGCGACCAGGCGTCGGCGAAGAACGCGTCGTCGCAGTCGGCGAAGAGCTGCCGCACCCGCGCGCGGGCCCGCTGCGGCTCGTCGAGCACATAGTCGACGAAGCCGAGCTGGCGTGGCCCGCGGGCGATCGCGCGTTCGCGGGCGAGGTCGCGAGCGGCGTCGTCGACGAGCGGGGAGCCCAACTCGCGGTAGAGCGGCACGACCCCGCAGCTGCTGGTGATCAGCGCGGCCGAGACCCAGGTCTCGTCGTCGAGCCGGTCCAGCGCGTCGAGCTCGTCGGCGAGGTCGGCGCCGGGTTCGGCGGGCAGCAGCATGTCCGACCGCGAGGTGCGCCAGAGAAAGTCGGCGTCGAGCAGCCGGTCGAGCAGCTCCGGGTCGACGGATGCCGCGATCGACGTCACCCAGCTGTTCTGCGTCGGGTGGTGCGCCGGCTCCACGAGCAGGTGCAGCGCCGACCCCAGTTCGGCCAGCGGTGACGGGGCGAACCGGTACTCGTCGGTGGCGACCCCGGACACGTCGATGCTCACGCTCATGGATCGATCATCGCGCGCCGCGACCCGTCGCGCCATGACGATTGACGCTGTTCGTCAATCGACGTGCGCCGGGAAACACGGTCGGCGAGTGTTGGCGCATGACCACCAGAGACCTGATGCCCACACACGTCGCCCTCCGACTCACGCTCTCGCTGCGGCGGGTGTTTCACCGTTCGACGCTGCAGCCGGTCGACCGTGAGGAGCAGCGCCGCCGGTACGCCGTGCAGCGCGAGCTCGAGGAGCGGGAGCGCGACATCATCCGCACCGTCGGGCGGGTGTTCTAGCGGGTGACGACCGCCGAGCCGTCGTGGCCGAGCCGGATGGTGGTGCCGTCGTCCAGCTCGACGACGGGCCTGCCCTCGAGCCAGGTGAGGGTCCAGCGCCACTGCGCGGTGTCGGTGTCCATGAGCTCGGTCTCGACGTCGCGCACGGCGGCGGCCACGGCATCCGGGAGTCGCGGCGGGGTCTCCCCGCCGACGGGCCAGCGTGTTCCGAGTTGCATCAGTCCGCCTGCTCTTCCAGCACGATGTCGGTGACGAGCACCTCGGCGCCCTCAACCACGGTGAGGTCGCGGATGCGGCCCACCGCCGCCAGGTCGCCCGCCGCCTGCGCCAACAGGGCCGGTCCGGTGATCGTGGCGCTCGTGGCCACCGTCTTCTGCGACGCCTTCGCGTCGGTCTTGGCCCGGCGGATGCCGATCAGCGCCTCGCTCACCAGCGCGCGGAGCCCCGTCGGTTCGCTGTCGAGCGAGGCCTCGGGCCACTCGGCCACGTGCACCGAGCCCTCGTGGGTCCAGCTCCAGACCTCCTCGGTCGCGAACGGGATGAACGGTGCCAGGAGTCGCAGCATCACGTCGATCGCGTGGCGCAGCGTGGCCACCGCGCTGGCCTGCCCCTCCGGCGTGCCGGCGCCGTACGCGCGCTCCTTCACCACCTCGAGGTAGTCGTCGCAGAACACCCAGAAGAACTGCTCGACGGTCTCGAGCGCCTTCGCGT
>JAODAU010000029.1 GCA_025463615.1 Microbacteriaceae bacterium
GACCTCCTTGGCGCCGGCGAACGGATCGGTGCCCGCTGTCATGAGGGAGGCTCCGCGGTCTCCGAGACCTCGTCGAGGAGCGCGTCGATCGCGTGTTCCCAGGTCGGCAGGGCGCGGGCGTTCTTGAACGCCCCCAGCGCGTCGAGGGTCTCCCGGCTCACCCGGAGCCACCCGCCGTTGGGGAGGAACCGATCCATCATCAGGCGCCATTCGGCGACCGGCAGCCGGTACTCCGCCTCGCAGCTCCAGGGGATCTGCGCGACGCTGAATCCGTTGGCGCCCTTGGTGAAGACCGTCCCGCTGAACAGCAGCAGCAGCGGGATCTCGCCGTCGAGCAGGCCGTGGAAGTAGCTCGTCGAGGCGGTCTCGAGGTCGTACGTGCACGGCACCGGTAGCTCGACCTCGGTGCTGCCGGTGAAGCTCGGCACCATGACGTTCGCGAACGCGAACTGCAACGGCTTGAGCGTGTCCGCGTACCGAGACGGGTCGCCGAACAGGTTGTCCAGCCGCGCCGACTCCTCCGCGCTGTAGCGGCGCTTCTCCGGCTCGATGCGGATCTGCACGCGCAGCGCGATCGCGTGGACGCGCTCGCCGGTGGACTCGGAGATCGCGAGCTTGAAGTTCAGCGTCGGGCCCGCGGCGAACTTCTCCGAAACGGCGTCGAGGCAGGCGAACTTGAGCTCGGCGGCCATCTCAGACCGCCCGGTCGGCGGCGAGGGCGCGGCTGCGCGATCGGACCCGGTCGAAGAACTCCGTGATGTCCGCCCTGGCCTCCGCGCCGCCGTCGAACCCGGACCAGTGCATCCGGATCCGTCCGACCAGCTCGTAGCACGCGTCGATCGGCACGAGGAAGGACTCGTTCCGGTCGCGCGTGCGGTGCACGATGAGCGCCTCCACGTCCGGGTCCAGGGCCGCCGCCAGCGGGTTCGCCGCGACGATGGCCTGCCAGGCCTTGAGGTCCAGCAGCGACTCGGTGGCCCCGGCGGGGCTGGGGTACTGCGCGACCACCCGGCCGAGCACCGAGTTGTAGAAGAAGAACGCCATCGCGACCGGGACCTGCAGCTCCTCCCACTGAGCGTCGCTCAGCTGGAAGTCCGGGTCCGTGCGGTATCGGTCGGGCACGGAGCGGTAGCCGCCCTTGCCCGCCCCCGCCTGGGTGAACAGCAGGTAGCACGGCCGGCACGTGCACAGCAGCCGCCGCGACCCGATGTTCACGACGTGCGAGTGCTGGTCCGGATGGACGGTCTCGCCGCACATCTCGCAGCCCTCGCCGCGTGGCTTCGGCGTGCTCAGCGCGAACGGCAACGCCGGGTGCTGGGGGCGGGCCACGAACCGCCGAAGGCCGTTCGCGCCCCGCGCCCTGCTCACGCCCGTTGCGGCGTCCACGTCCGGGTCCGTCACCGGGCGGGCTCCAGCCCGGGTCGCAGCCCGATCTGCAGCAACGGCTTCGGCACGTCGTCGAGCTCCACCGCGACATCGGTCAGCTCCGGGGCCGCGGCCAGCACGGCCTCGAACAGCGTCTGCCTCGCCGCCCCCGTGGCGCAGGACCTGCCCGCGCCCGTGAGGTGCAGATGCGCGACCCCGTTGTCATCGATCCCGAGGTAGCGGACGCCGTCCGCGTTCGCGCCCAGGGACGGACGCACCTCGTCCAAAGCCGCGGCGATGCGCTCCTCGATGCCGAGCGGGTGCACGCCGTGCAGGATCAGCTGGCTCGCCACCAGCGGGTCCTCGATCAGCGCCAGCGCCAGCTCGGGCTGCTTCTCCGCGATGATCGCGGCGATGCGCTCGAGCCCGCTCCCGTAGAACTCGATGAGCTCGCGGACGAGCTCCTCACCGGTGTCGGCGGCGGGGTCGCCGCCCTGCCGGCGCAGCTGCGCCAGCAGGGCCTCGACCCGCGAGCCGACGTCGTCGCCCTGGGGAGCCACCGTCAGGTCGCCAACGTGATCTGGGACGCCGGCTCGTGGATGGTCTTGATCGTCTTCCCGTCGCCGAGGTACATGTGCACGCCGCACGGCAGGCACGGGTCGAAGCTGCGCACCGCCCGCATGATATCGATCCCCTTGAAGTTGTCCGGGGGGTTCTCCTCGAAGATCGGCGTGTTCTGCACCGCGTCCTCATAGGGGCCGGGCGTGCCGTAGGTGTCGCGCACACTGGCGTTCCACGGCGTCGGCGGGTACGGGTGGTAGTTCGCGATCTTGCCGCCCTTGATGACCATGTGGTGGCTGAGAACGCCGCGCACGGCCTCGGTGAACCCGCAGCTGAACCCCTCGTCCGGGACCTCGAACGGCGTCCAGGTCTTGGTGCGCCCGGCCCGGACCTCGGCCAGGCCCATCTCGCAGAAGTGCACCGCGGCGGCCGCCACGTAGGCCTGGAAGTACGTCCGGGCACGGTTGCGCTCGAGCGCGTTGCTCCACCGGGGGATCTTCCATTCGAACGACGTCGCCGGCTTGTTCATCGTCTTCGGCAGGTTGATCTGGACGCTGTGGCCGGTCGCCTTGACGTAGCCGTTGATGTCGACGAGACCGCCGAGCGCCGTCGCCCACAGACGGGCGAGCGGACCGCCGCCGGTGTCGGCGGCCAGGTGGTCCTTGCCGTCGAACCAGCGCGGGGACATGACCCAGCTGTACTTGTCCTCGAAGTCGCGCTTCTGCGGGTCGGGGAGCGTCGTCTGGTTCCACGGGTGGTTGCGGTCGACCGGGTTGCCGAGCGCGTCGCGCTCGACGAACATCGGCTGGTCCTCCCAGCTCTTGTAGTACGAGCTGCCGAGCAGGATGCGAATGCCGAGGTTGATCTCCACGAGATCGTTGGTGACGAGCTTGCCGTCGACGACCACGCCGGGGCTGACGAAGGCCTTGCGACCCCAGTGAGTCATGTTCTCGTACTTGAAGTCGCAGTGCGCCGGGTCGTTCAGCGCGCCCCAGCAGACGAGCTGGGTGCGCCTCAGGCCGACGTTCTCGTAGCCGGGAAGGGCCGTGTAGAAGAAGTCGAAGAGGTCGTCGTGCAGCGGCACGATGCGCTTCATGAACTCGACGTACTTCATGAGGCGGGTCAGGTAGTCGGTGAACAGCTGGAGCGTGGCCACCGTGCCGACGCCGCCGGGGTACAGCGTGGACGGGTGGGTGTGCCTGCCCTCCATCAGGCAGAACATCTCCCGCGTGTACCGGCTGACGTGCAGGGCCTCGCGGTAGAACTCGCCCTCGAGGGGGTTGAGCGCCCGCATGATGTCACCGATGTACTTGTACCCGTGCTCCTTGGCGCCGGCCGCCTCGGTGCGGTTCGCGAGCTCGAGGACGCCGGGGTTGGTCTCCCGGACCATCTTCTCGCAGTAGTCGACCCCGACCAGGTTCTCCTGGAAGATGTTGTGGTCGAACATGTACTCGGCGGCCTCGCCGAGGTTGATGATCCACTCAGCGAGGTGCGGCGGCCGGACGCCGTAGGCCATGTTCTGGGCGTAGACCGAGCACGTGGCGTGGTTGTCACCACAGATCCCGCAGATCCGGCTGGTGATGAAGTGGGCGTCGCGCGGATCCTTGCCCTTCATGAAGATGCTGTAGCCGCGGAAGATCGACGAGGTGCTGTAACACTCGGCCACCCGCCGGTTCTTGAAGTCGATCTTGGCGTAGATGCCGAGGCTGCCCACGATCCGGGTGATCGGGTCCCACGCCATCTCCACCAGTTCGCTCGGCTGCTCGCCCGGCCCGCCCCGCTGCGGTTTCGGTGAGGTCTTCACATCAACTTCCCTTCGAGGCCGCGGCTCAGCGCCACGGTGCGGTGTATCCGGTGAGGAGTTCGCGTCCCTTGGCACGCCACTTCGGCTCCTTGTCCACGGTGTGGAGGGTGATGCCGCGCAACGTACGGATCACGCTGCCGTAGGCGCTGCTGACCGTCGAGGACACCCGCGCCCCGGGCGGCTCGTCCATGAACGGCAT
>JAODAU010000107.1 GCA_025463615.1 Microbacteriaceae bacterium
TTTCGGTGCCGCCGTGCGTCAGAATGACCACACCACAATCCGGATCAGGAGGCGACACGTGTACCTCACGCTGCGCTCGCTCGCTCCGGAGGACGACCCCGAGGCCATCGGAATCCTGCAGCAGCGCGGCGACTACTTCCGCGCCCTGATCGGCCGGATGCCCCAGGCGGAGCACCTTGCCCTGCTGCGCGCAGCCCTTCCCGAGGGCGCCACCCCCGGGCAGAAGCGTCTCGTCGGCATCGAGTCCGACGGGCGCATCGCGGGCGTGCTCGATGTCGTCATGGACTATCCTCACCTCGGCTCGGCATCCGTGGGCCTGTTCGTGCTCGACCCGACGACCAGCCTGCGCCACATGGCCGTGCCGGTTGCGGCGATGCTGATCGAACGCGCGCTGGGCGAGGGCATCGACCTGGTCTTCGCGGCCTGCCCGGACGGCTGGCTGCCGGGGGAGCGGCTGCTCACGAGCCTCGGCTTCCGGCTGGTGCGGGCGTCGGCGATGCCGCGTAACCCGGTGCTGCAGCCCGACCCGACGAGCCGGAACCGGGTGTGGGCGCTGGAGGTCTCGCCGCCCGTCGTTCCCTAGTCGGGCAGTTCGTATCCCGCGTCCGAGCGCACGACCAGGCCGTCCGCGATCAACCCCCGGAGGGCCCGCGTGCGCTGCACGTCGTCGAGCCAGACCGCGTCGAGCTCGTCCTGGGTGACCGGGATCTCGGAGGCCCGCAGCGCGGCGAGGATCAGCCCGCGCACCTGCCGGTCCGATCCCTCGAACCGCTTCTGCACCGGCTTCCGCGCGCCCTCGTAGGCGGGGTAGCCCTCCGCGCGCCAGGTGCAGAGGTCGGCGACGGGGCAGGCGTCGCAGCGCGGTGTGCGAGCGGTGCAGACGATGGCGCCGAGCTCCATGATGGCGGCGTTGGCGAGCCGGGCATCCTCGAGTCCTTCGGGCAGCTGGGCCTCCATGGCGGCGAGGTCGCGCCGGGTCGAGGGGGGTCCAGTCTCGGCCTGCCCGTCGACGGCCCGCGCGAGCACCCGTCGCACGTTCGTGTCCACTACCGGATGCCGCAGCCCGTAGGCGAACACGGCGACGGCCCGCGCCGTGTAGTCGCCGATGCCGGGCAGGGCGAGAAGCTCGCCGACATCCGACGGCACGACGCCACCGTGCCGCTCGGTGATCGCGACGGCCGCGGCGTGCAGGTTGAGAGCGCGGCGCGGGTAGCCCAGCCGGTTCCAGGCACGCACGGCGTCGCCCGATGGCGATGCCGCCAGCGCGGCCGGTGTCGGCCAGCGCTTGAGCCATTCCTCGAGCCGCGGGATCACGCGCGCGACCGGGGTCTGCTGCAGCATCACCTCGCTCACCAGGGTGCCCCAGGCGGTGAACCCGGGCCTGCGCCAGGGCAGGTCGCGACCGCTCTCGCGAAACCACTCGCTGACGGGCCCGGCGATGTTCACTCTCCACTGTCTCACGGCGATCGGGGTTACTGTGAAGCCATGGCCAGATGGCAACCGCTCAAGAAGGACGTGCTCGAGGCTCTCGCCGGCGAGATCACCCACAACTACCGCGAGGGGCGCGTGATCGTGGCGGTGGACGGCGACCGCACCTCGGGAACGGCGGCCTTCGCCGACGATCTCGGCGTCGCGCTCGGCCTCGTCGGCCGCAAGACCTACCGCGCGTCGATCGAGAACTTCCACAGCGCGAAGGCGAAGCAGGATGCCGCGGACACCGCCGAGGGCTACTACGACAGCGCGTACAACTACTCGCTCCTCCAGCGCGTGCTCATCGACCCGTTCCGGTCTGGCGGGAGCACAGGGTTCGTGCTCGCCGCCTTCGACGAGGCGCGCGACACCGGCTTCCAGTCGAAGTGGATGACGGCGGGCGCCGACGCGATCCTCATCGTCGACGGCGTCTTTCTGCAGCGCCCGCAGCTCGCCGGACTGTGGAACTACACGGTCTGGGTGGATGTGCCGGAGACCGGCCCCGAGGATGTGCGTGCCGAGGCCGACGCGCTCTACCTGCGCGCGGTGGGGCCGCGCGCGAAGGCGACGGCCATCATCGACAACCGCGACCCGGAGCACCCGCGCCGCAGCTTCGCCGACAGCTGCTAACGACCGACTCGCGCCAGCACCTCCGTCGGCGTGAGGAACACCCCCGTGCGCTCGACCTCGTGCACCAGCTCCACCATCGCCGCGTTCACCGGCGTCGCGACCTTCGTGCCCTTCGCCGCGTCGACCACGGCGCCGTTGAGGTAGTCGATCTCGGTCGGCTGGCCGCGACGGATGCTCTGCAGCGTCGAGCCGGGGTTGGGCGTCGAGCCCATCCGGCGCGCCATCAGCCGCGGGAGCACCTGACCCACCCAGAGCGGGGCTGCGCCCACGATCCCCAGCGCCCGGTTGCTCAGCCCGTTGATGGGCGCGAAGCGGATGCCGCGGGCCCGCGCCACCCGCACGTTCTCCCGGATGCTCCGCGTGAGCAGCCTGCGCAGCCCCCGGTCGCGCGCCACCTCCTGCGCGCTCAGTCCGGTGATCGCCGGCAGCGCGTTGACCTGGTTGACGATGAGCTTCGTCCACTGCGCCCCGGCGAAGTCCGCCACCGTGTGCGTCTCCAGCACCGCCCCGAGCACCTGGGCCGCGTAGCGGGTCGGCACGTCGTTCCCGGGGTCGCCGCTGCCGAGGTAGAGCGAGCCGCCGGCGGTGATGTGCACGTCGCCCGGCTCGAGGTGGGAGGCGGCGAACACGGCGAGCCCGCCGACCACGTGGGCTTGGGGCGCAGCGTCGGCGGCCGCGCCGATGCCGGCGAGCCCGTTCTGCACGACGACGAGGGGGAGGGTGCGCAGCCAGCGCTCGTTCTCGCGGATGGCGGCCGGGGCATCCGCCGCCTTGGTGGCCACGATCGCGAGCTCGGGGCGCCGCGTGAGTTGGGTTGCAGCCGAGACCCGGGCCGTGTAGTCGCCCCAGGCGCCGGTGAGGTGGATGCCGCGGGCCTGGATCGCGGCGAGGTTCTCGCCCCGGGCCGTGACCTCGACCTCGTGGCCGGCGCGGGCGAGAAGGGCTGCGAGCGCGCCGCCGATCGCCCCTGCTCCGAGAACGGCGACCCGCATGCCTCGAATCCTATGTCTCGCGACGCGGGATGCTCGGCATGCGGGCCGCCGTCAGCGTCCCCTGTGTCCTAGGCCGCCGTGCGGCTGCGTCCCGCGGGGAGCAGCAGCGCGAGCAGGGCGGAGGCGGCGAGCACCGACGCGCCCACGACGATGGCGGGGATCGCGGCATCCACGTAGCCCGTCGGCGTCAGCTGGCCGCCCGCGCCGGTGAAGACCGCGGTGAGCACCGCGATGCCGAGCGCGACGCCCACCTCGCGCAGGGTGGAGTTGGTGCCGCTGGCCTTGGCGTGGTCGGCGGGAGGCATTGTGGCGAGCACGGCCGTCGACGACGGGGCGAAGACGAGGCCCATGCCCACGCCGGCAACGATGAACGGGGCCACCATGTGGATGTACTCGACCGTCGCGGTCATCGTCATGGCGAGCCAGAACAGCGCGATCGCCTCCAGCGCGAGGCCGACCACGATGAGCAGTCGCGTGCCGACGCGCGGCGCGATGAGGCCGGCGAGCGGGGCGACGACCATCGGCGCGAGCGTCCACGGCGTGGTCTGCACGGCCGCCTGCAGCGGGCTGGCGCCCTGCACGATCTGCAGGAACTGGATCAGGATGAACACCGCACCGAACATGCCGAAGCTGAACCCGATGCCCACGAGGTTGGCCACGGTGAAACTGCGGTCGCGGAACAGCCGCAGGGGCAGCAGCGGCGCGGATGCCCGGCGCTCCCAGAGCACGAAGGCGATCAGCAGCACGCCGCCGGCCACGAGCGACCCGACGACCACCGGGCTGTCCCAGCCGAGCGGGTTGCCGCGCACGATGCCGAAGATCACGGCGAGCACGCCGAGGCCGACCAGCACCACGCCGAGCACGTCGGCGCGGAGACGGGCGCCGAAGCTGTTCGGCAGCACGAGCAGAGCAAGCGGGATGGCGACGATGCCGACGGGCACGTTGATCCAGAAGATGCCCTGCCAGTTCCAGCCCTCGACCACGGCGCCGCCGATGAGCGGACCCATCGCCACGCCGAGGCCGGAGATGCCGCCCCAGATGCCGATGGCGAGCGGGCGGAGCCGCTGCGGCACGGACCCGGCCAGCAGGGTGAGCGAGAGCGGCATCAGGGCCGCGCCGCCGATCCCCTGGAAGGCCCGGGCCACGATGAGCTCGGCCGGGTTCACCGACAGTGCCGCGCCGGCCGAGGCCAGCGTGAAGATCGCGATCCCGATCACGAAGACCGTCCGGCGCCCGAACCGGTCGCCGAGCGCGACGGCGAGCAGGATGAACGTGGCGAAGCTCAGCGTGTACGCGTTGACGAACCACTGCAGCTGCTCGACGGTCGCGCCGAGCTTCTCGTGGATGACGGGCAGCGCGTTGGTCATGACGAGGTTGTCGAGGGTCGCCATGAACATCGGCAGGGATGCCGCGACGATGGCGAGCCAGACGGGGATGCGACGGCGCGGTGCCGCCTCGGCCGGCGCGGTCGCCGCTGCGGCCGTATCGGTGATGCTCATGGGGTCTCCTCGGGGGATGCGAGTTAGTTATTGATCGATTACTAGGTACAAGTTAGTTATCGACTGATAAGATGTCAAGCATGATCGAGAAACAGAGGATGCGCGCCGACGACCGCCGCGAACTGATCCTCGAAGCGGCCACCCGCGTCTTCGGCGACTACGGCTACTACGGCACCACCACGGCGCAGATCGCGCGCGAGGCGGGAGTGAGCCAGCCCTACGTCATCCAGGTGTTCGGCACCAAGCAGCAGCTCTTCCTCGAGGTGATGCAGCGCGCGGTGGACACGATCCTGGACGCCTTCCGGGCGGTGCTGCCCGACCAGCCGGACTCGACGCTGTCGCACCGACTCGGCATGGCGTACGTCGATCTCGCGTCCAACCGCGGCCTGCTGCTCTCGCTGATGCACGCCTTCGTGCTCGGCCGCGAGCCGGTGATCGGCAAGGCGGCGCGCGACGGATTCATGAAGGTCTACAAGTTCCTGCGCGTCGAGGGCGGGTTCCCGGCCGACGAGGCCCAGCAGTTCCTGTCGGGCGGCATGCTCATCAACACCCTGGTCGGCATCCGCATGGTCGACGAGTACGGCGACGGCGACACCGATGTCTGCGAGCTCCTCGAGACCGCCCTGCCCGAGAAGCTCGACGTGCTGCTGGCCCTGGCCGACGACCCGACCGCAGAGCGCACGTCGCGGCCCTCCGAGCGCAGCGCGTGAAACGCAGCGGACTCCTGCTCGTCGACAAGCCGGGCGGGATCACCAGCCACGACGCCGTCTCGCGCACGCGCAAGTCCGCGGGCACGCGCAAGGTGGGGCACGCGGGCACGCTCGACCCGATGGCGACCGGGCTGCTCGTGCTCGGCATCAACGCGTCGACACGCCTGCTCACCTTCGTGGTCGGGCTGGATAAGGAGTACCTGGCCACCATCCGCCTCGGCGCCTCGACCACCACGGATGACGCCGAGGGTGAGACCGTGGAGCTCGCCTCCCCGGCGGCCGTCGCCGCCATAACCACCGAGGTCGTGGAGTCCGCGCTCGCGAACTTCCGCGGCGCCATCGAGCAGGTGCCGTCGAGCGTGAGCGCCATCAAGGTCGACGGCAAGCGGGCGTACACGCTCGTGCGCGAGGGTTCGGACGTGCAACTGGCCGCGCGATCGGTCGTGATCAGCGCGCTCGAACTGTTGGACAGCCGCGCGGGGGACGGTTTCCTCGACCTCGACGTGCGGGTCGAGTGCTCATCGGGCACGTACATCCGCGCGATCGCCCGCGACCTCGGTTCGGCCCTCGGTGTCGGCGGCCACCTCACGGCGCTGCGGCGCACCCGCATCGGGCCGTTCGCGGTCGCCGACGGGGCATCCCTCGACGACCTGGATGTCGCGGCCGCCCTCATCGCGCCCGCCGACGCCGCCGCGCGGCTCTTCCCCACCTGGGCGCTCACCGCGCAGCAGGCGGTGGACCTGGCGAACGGGAAAAAGCTCCCGGCCGAAATCCCGGAGAATGGACCGGCGGCGGCGATCGCGCCGGACGGCCGCCTGGTCGGCCTGGTGGAGCTGGTCGGAGGGGTTGCGCGGGTGATCGCCAACTTCCCGCCCGACGAACCGGAGAGTGTCGACGCGTGATCGAGTGGTTCACCTGGGCGCAGGTCATCGTGGCCGTCGCGGCGGGGCTGCTGTGCGTCATCCTCGGGCTGGCGGGCAAGCAGCCGAACGACTACAGCATGGGCGCCGCGCTGCTCGTGGAGGTGCTGCTCGTCGCGCAGCTGGTGGTGGCGATCATCGCGCCGGCGGTCGGCAATCACCCCACCGGCAGCATCCTCGAGTTCTACACGTACCTGGTCTCCGCGATCATCCTGGTGCCGCTGGCCGGGTTCTGGGCGCTCGTGGAGCGCAACCGCTGGAGCACCGTCGTGCTCGGCGTCGCCTGCCTCGCGGTCGCGGTCATGGTCTACCGCATGCTCCAGATCTGGACCGTTCAGGTGGCCTAATCTAGAGGTGATGGTCGACAACACTCCTGCGCTCGCGAAGCCGTCGCGCACCCCCGGTATCGGCCGCGTGCTCGTGGTGGTCTACGGCATCCTCGCGCTCGCCGCGACCGGGCGATCGGTGTTCCAGATCATCGACCGATTCGGCGAGGCGCCGGTGGCCTTCAGCCTCTCCGCGCTCTCCGCCGTGGTCTACATCGTGGCGACGATCGCGCTCGTCGCCCGCGGCCGGGTCTGGTATCGCGTGGCGGTCATCACGATCAGCTTCGAGCTCATCGG
>JAODAU010000119.1 GCA_025463615.1 Microbacteriaceae bacterium
GGCCCGACGCTCTCGCCGCTCAACGCGTTCCTCATCAACCAGGGCGTGGAGACGCTGTCGCTGCGCGTCGAGCGCCAGTCGGCCAACGCACTCGAGATCGCGCGCTGGCTGGAGGCACAGCCCGAGGTGCACAGCGTGGACTACGCCGGCCTCGACTCGAGCCCGCACGCAGACGTCGCCCGCCGCTACCTGCCGGACGGCTTCGGCTCGGTCTTCTCCTTCACCCTCGAGGGCGGCGAGGACGCCGCGCGCGCCTTCGTCAACGAGCTCCAGACCTTCACGCACATGACCCACCTCGGCGACGTGCGCTCGCTCGTGCTGCACCTCGCCACCACGAGCCACAACCAGCGCACCACCGAGGAGCTCGAGCGGGCCGGCATCTGGCCCGGCAGCCTGCGCCTCTCCATCGGCATCGAGGATGTCGCGGACCTCATCCACGACCTCGACCGGGGTCTCGCGGCGGTCCGTAGACTCGAACCGTGAGCACCCTGCAGCACTTCGGCTGGTTCCTCGCCCGCGGCTTCGGGCCGCAGGGCTGGGGCCACCCCTACCTCGACTGGAACTACCGCTGGACCGAGCCGGCGCTCTACCAGCAGGCCGCCCGCGAGCTGGAGCAGGCCGGCTTCGACCTGCTGATCATCGAGGATGCCCCCTCCCTCGGCACCGCCTCCACCATCGACCTCCGCGTGCGCCAGGCCTTCGGCGGGCCGAAGCTCGACCCGCTGCTGCTCGCGCCCTACCTCTTCTCGGCGACCAGCCACCTGGGCGTCGCTCCCACGGTTAATCCCGCCGCGTACCTGCCGTACACGGCTGCGCGCCAGTTCGCCACGCTGCAGCACCTCAGCGGCCACCGGCTCGGCCTCAACGTGGTCACCGACACCGGCAGCGCCCGCCATTTCAGCGATGCCGCGAAGCTGGGGCACGACGCCGCGTACGACCGCGCGGAGGAGTGGCTCGACGGCATCCGCTCGCTCTGGCGCAGCTGGGAGCCGGACGCGCTCATCGCCGACCCCGCGAAGGGCCGCTACGCCGACGGCACCCGGATGTCGGCGGTGCCGCACCGCGGCGAGTACTTCGCGTTCGACGGCCCGCTCAACGCGGTCCCGTTCACCGGCGGCGAGCCCACCATCGTCTCGCCGGGTGGATCGGGCCGCGGGCTCGGGTTCGCGGGCGCGAACTCCGACGTGCAGCTGGCCCTCGCGCCGCTCAACCCGGAGAGTATCCGCGCCTACCGCGGCCGCATCCACGACGCCGCCCGGGAGCGCGGGCGCGACCCGAAGGACATCACGATCATGTTCGCCATCCAGCCGGTGCTGGTGTCGAGCGCGGAGGAGGCGGACAGGCTGGTGGCGGCATCCGCCCACCCCAGCGAGGCCGACCTGCTCTACGTGGCCGAACGCCAGTCGAGCGACCTCGAGACCGACCTCACCGCCCTCGACCTGGACAGCCCGCTCGACCTCGACGTGTTCGGCGACCACGTCTCGCGCGGGAGCATCGACCGGCTGTTGGGCGGCGAGGATCCGGCGACCACCCCGCTGCGCGCGCTGCTCGCCAAGCAGGCCAAGCTGGGGCGCCTGAAGGATCGCAGCGGCTTCGTCGGCACGGCGGATGAGCTCGCCGACCTGATCGAAGACCTGGGCGAGGCGGCCGACAACGACGGCATCCTGCTCTGGGGCGACCTGCACCCGGTCACGGTGCACCGGATGCTCGACGAGCTGGTGCCCATCCTGCGGCGCCGCGGAATCCTGCGCACCGAGTACGGCGGCACGACCCTGCGCGACAACCTGACGGATTTCTGACACTAGACAGCGGGCGAAACTGAGTGTTTGGTGAATGAAGAAATACTTTCATTCCCGAACAAAGGACATCGCATGACCACCGTCTCATCGTCGAGTACGCGCCCCACCACCGTCACCGTCTCATTCGTCATCTGGCTGATCGTCGTTCTTGTCGGCATCATCGGCGGAATCATCCTGTTCATCGGCGCCGGTGCTGTGGGGGCGACCGTCGCGGCGACGACCGGCGTCACCGCCGCGCAGGCGGGCGGGTTCCTCGTGGCGGCCGCGATCATCGCGATCGTGCTGGCCGTCGTCGAGCTCATCATCGTGTTCCAGATGCGCAACGGCAAGAACTGGGCGCGCATCGTGCTGCTCGTGCTCGCCATCCTCCAGGTGATCAGCGCGCTCACCTCCAGCCACACCTGGGCGAGCTGGGTCTCGCTCGTGGCCGTCGTGATCGCCGCGATCCTGATGTTCGTGCCGCAGTCGAACCCGTACTTCCGCCGCAACAGCACCAGCGTCTGATCAACCGATCGCCGTGGCGACCACCCTCGCGAGCCTGGCTCCGATGAGGTGGTCGCTTCCGGCGACGCGGTGCACGGTGACGCCCGACATCCGCTCCACGATCTTCATCACGCCGTCGGAGTGGAACTCGTCGCGACTGCCGAGCACCACCTCCACCGGCGCCTTCACCGCGGCCAGGTCGCTGATCGTCGTCTGCGACTCGATCGAGTTCTGAAGCGACTTGACGAACGGCGTCCAGGTGCGCTCGTTGATGTCCATCGCCTTCGGGATCGGCAGGAAGCGTTCGACGATGGCGGCGTGCCGGAGGGCGAAATCCTTGTTCTCCCTGATGTATCGATACGCCCTGAGGTAGAAGTCCATCACCGTGCGATCGAGCGGCGCGCTGAGCTCTGCCGGCGAGAGATAGATCGGCGGGCTCACCAGCACCACCTTCTCGATGTGCTTCGGATGCTGCGCCGCGAGCCGAGCCGCGATCAGCGACCCCATCGAGTGCCCCACCAGGGTGTACCCGCCGCGGAGCCTCAGCGAGTCGATCGTGTGGAGCACGGCCGCGGCGTGGTCCGCGATCGTGTACTCGCAATCCTCGAGGATCGGCGACTCGCCGAACCCGAGCAGGTCGATCGCGATCGTGTGGTGCGTCGGCTCGATGAGCGGGATCACGTTCTGGAAGGTGACCGACGACGACGCGACCCCGTGGATGAGCACCACCGTCGGGCCCTCGCCGCCCGTGTGGGCGACGTGGAGGAGGGGTGTGCGCTGCCCGATCCAGGCCATGCCCGATTATCGCAGTGTCAACCGCCTAGCCGCGCGGGTTCTTCGCGCGTAGCGTCAGACGCATGATCATCCTGGTAATCGTGCTCCTCGTCCTGTGGGCGATCCTCTCCGTGGTCGGCTTCGCCATCAAGGGGCTGATCTGGCTCGCGATCATCGGCATCATCCTCTTCATCGGCACGCTCGTGATCGGCCTGGCGCGCCGGGCCATGAACGGAAGCAAGAAGGTCTGACATGGCTGACGACCAGCTGGTGCCCGATCCGCAGGATGCCGTGGGCGGCCTGCGCGAGAAGCTCGAGGACGTCTACTACGACAACCCGCTGCTCGTGATCTGCGGGGTGATCTTGGGCGTGGGTCTGCTGATCACCGGGGTGGTGCTACTCGCCCGTCGCGGCTGAGGTCGCGGGCAGCAGGTCGGCGTGCTGCTCGGCGTAGGTGCGTGAGCGACGGGTGCGCACGACCATGATCGGCGCCACCACCGCGAGGATGACCACGAGGACGATGATCGTGGGGATCCCCAGCGCGCTGGGGTGACGCGATATCGCCAGCGTGGTCACCTGGCCGATGAGGATCCCGGCGTAGAGAAGCGCGATATACGTCACCTGGAAGGGCAGGAAGATCCGCATCGTTGCGGCGTATTTCGCGGCTCCCTCCTGCTGGGACTCGGTGAGCTCCACCTTTTTGCCCCGAAGCACGACCCGGCCGAACGTGCGCAGCAGGCCGGCGTCTCCGCCCGCGAGCCCGCGGAGCTGGCGTGCGATCCCCAGGCTCATGATGATGCAGGCGAAGGCCGCGGCGAACAGCGCGAACTCGAGCGCCTGGCTGGCGACGAACGCAATGGCGAAATTCCCGTCCTCCGGCGCCTCGAGCAACGAGAGACCGACTCCCGCGACCACCAGGGCGATGACGAAGGTGATGCCGACACGAACGATCTTGCGACGAAGCTCCTCGCGGGTGATCGGTGCCCACGCGGCATCCGGGGTGCCGCGCCTGGTCTCCTGGCGCAGCAGCGCGCGCCCGATGAGCAGGGCCGCGGCCAGCAGCACGGCCGCTCCGCCGATGAACAGCACAGCAAGCCACGCCGGCGCCCCGGAGAGCACGGTGTAGACGACGAACGCGATCGCTCCGAGGATCTCGAGCCCCGCGATGACCCAGATCCAGCGCCGAAAGTAGGAGCGGCTCTCGGGCGAGGCGTTGAAGTTCCAGTAGGCGGCCAGTGACCCGAGCATGAGGGGGCCGTAGACGAACACCACCAGGGGCAGGGTCGAGAGCAGCACCTCCAGCACAGTCGCGTGGGCGTCGCCCACGAGGACCAGCAACAGCACCCCGCCGAAGATCAGCGCAGTACTCAGGATGACGGATGCGATGTAGGCGAAGACTCTCACGGTGACGGCTCTCTGTCGGGTGTCGCGGGCGCGTTCTCCTGAATAGTCAACGCGCGCGAGGGAAATCCGAGAAGGGCCTAGAAGTCCTCAGGTTTCGGGACTATTCCTCGTCCGGGTGCTCCCTGCGGTGCTGCAGCCGCGCGATCCGCTCGGTGATGTAGCTGAAGATGAGGGCGGATGCCGTGCCCACGATCGCGACGCCGCCCAGCATCAGCGCCACGGCATACACGCGCCCGGCGACCGTGACCGGATACGTGTCGCCGTAGCCGACGGTGAACACGGTCGTGCATGCCCACCAGACCGCGTCGCCGAAGTTCGTGATCGTGGCGTGCGGCGCCCCGCGCTCGGCGACCAGCGTCGCCAGCGCGATGAAGTAAATGTAGAGCAGGGCGTAGGCGAGCGCGAACGTGATGATCTCGGCGCGCACCGCGTTGCCGCTGTGCTTGCGGAAGAACGGGATGCCGCGCAGCAGGTTCACCACCCGCAGCGCCCGGAACACCGGGATGAAGACCGAGAGCAGGTCGATCACGTTGTGGGCGACGAACGATCCGCGCTGGCGACGTGGGGTGAGCGTCAGCCGCACGATGTAGTCCGCGGCGAAGGCGATCCAACCGAGCACCAGCAGCACGAACCAGGCCGCGTTCAGGAGCGGCGTCTGCCGCGGCACGAGCACGTCGGCCGAGTACGCCACGATGAACAGCACGCCGAGGATGACGAGCGGCGTGCGCGTCGCATCCTCCCAGCGCGTGCGCTTCTGCAGGTCGGTGGCCACGCACCCATTCTGGCCCCGAAGAGCCTCAGGGACCGGCGGTCGTCGCGCGGACCACGAGGGAGGTCGCCGCGCGGGTGGTGCGTGGGGCGTCGGAGGGCTCGAGCTCCGTCATCCGCAGGGCCGCCTCGCCCAGTTCGGCCATGCCGATGCGCGCGGTGGTGAGCGCGGGCGTGAGTTCGGAGGCCAGCGTGATGTCGTCGAAGCCCACCACCGAGACGTCCTGCGGCACGCGGATGCCCCGCTCCCGCAGCTCCGCCAGCACGCCCAGCGCCATCACGTCGCTCAGCGCCACGATCGCGGATGGCGCGTGCGCCAGCACCTCGCGCGCCCCGAGCACGCCGCCCTCGCGGCTGAACGCGTGGTGCGTCACCGCGACAGGCGTGAGCCCGCCCGTCACCCCGGCCAGCCGGTCGGCCACCGTGGTGAGGTCGGCGGGTCCGGCGACGACCGCGACCCGGGTGTGCCCCAGCGACACCAGGTGTTCCGCGACGAGCGCGCCCGCGGCGACGTTGTCCGGCAGCGCCGCGTCGGCGTCGAGGGAGTGCCGGCCGATCACGGCGACGCGGCCGCCCGCCGCTCGGTAGGCGTCGAGCTCCGCGGCGATCGCGTCCTCCGCGTGCTCGTCGACGCGGCCGGACCCGGCGACGATGATCGCGCCGACCCGGTTCGCGCGCAGCAGCCGCACCTGCGCGAGCAGCTCGGCGGGGTCGGTGGCGTGGCTGATCTGCACGAGCCGTCGGGTCTCGGCGGCGACGCCGATCACGCCCGCCGCGATCTCGGTGAAGTACGGGTCGGCGATGTCGCCGACCACGAGCCCGACCGACGACTCCTGGCCGCCGGCGAGCGAGCGGGCGTGCGAGTTGGCCACGAAGCCCATGCTCTCGGCGACCTCGCGCACGCGCTCCGCGACCGCGGGCGAGACGCCGGGGGCGCCGTTGAGGGAGCGCGAGGCGGTGGCGATGGAGACGCCGGCGCGCTCGGCGACGTCGATCAGGCGCACCGGCATCCGTTCTCCCCTTGCTCGTTCGTCTCTCGCACTATAGGTTAACGTAAGCGCTTACGTAAGCGCTTACGCCAGGTATCGACAAGCACAGTGGGAGTACGTATGGCCACCAGAACCGTCCGCATCATCATGAACGGCGTCACCGGGCGCATGGGATACCGCCAGCACCTCGTGCGGTCGATCCTGGCGATTCGGGCCGACGGCGGCATCCTCATGCCCGACGGCTCGCGCATCCAGGTCGAGCCGATCCTCGTGGGCCGCAACCTCGAGAAGATCGCCGAGCTGGCGAAGCTGCACGACGTGGCCGAGTACACGACCGACCTCGACGCCGCCCTCGCCGACGAGACGGCGACCATCTACTTCGACGCGGCGCTCACGAGTGCGCGCAAGGTCGGCATCCTCAGGGCGGTCGCCGCGGGCAAGCACGTCTACACCGAGAAGCCGATCGCCGAGTCGGTGCAGGACGGCCTCGACCTCGCCCGCGCGGCCGTGGAGGCTGGCGTGATCAACGGCGTCGTGCACGACAAGCTCTACCTGCCCGGCCTGCTCAAGCTGCGCCGGCTCATCGACTCCGGGTTCTTCGGCCGCATCCTCAGCGTGCGCGGCGAGTTCGGCTACTGGGTGTTCGAAGGCGACCTCATCCCCGCGCAGCGCCCCAGCTGGAACTACCGCAAGGAGGACGGCGGCGGCATGACGCTCGACATGTACTGCCACTGGAACTACGTGCTCGAGAACCTGTTCGGCCGGGTGCAGGCGGTGACGAGCAAGTCGGTCACCCACATCCACGAGCGCTGGGACGAGCAGGGCCGGCCCTACACAGCGACGGCGGATGACGCGGCCTACGGCATCTTCGAGCTCGAGGGCGACATCATCGCGCAGATCAACTCGAGCTGGGCGGTGCGGGTGGACCGCGGCGAGCTGGTCGAGTTCCAGGTCGACGGCACGCACGGCTCGGCCGTCGCCGGTCTCTTCGGATGCCGCATCCAGCCCCGCGTCTCCACCCCGAAGCCCGTGTGGAACCCCGACCTCAAGACCGACCAGGACTTCCGCGCGCAGTGGGAGCAGATCCCCGACAACCAGGTCTTCGACAACGGCTTCCGCTCGCAGTGGGAGGAGTTCATCAAGGATGTCGACGCCGGCCGCCCGCACGCCTACGACTTCATGGCGGGCGTGCGCGGCCTGCAGCTCGTGGAGGCCGGGCTCGCGTCGAGCGCCGAGGGCCGCCGCATCGAGATCGGCGCGCTGTGAGCGTGCGGATCCCCGTGGTGGGCGGCTGGCGCCGCGTCGAGCTGAACGAACCGCGGGAGTGGGCGACGCATCCGGGACCGTATGCGAGCCGGGTCGCGTTCGCGGCCGCGCACGTGGTTGCCGACCCGCGCGGCGAGAACGTGCCCGGGGCCCCGGCCGTCGTGGACTGGGACTCGACGCTCGCGTTCCGCCGCGGGCTGTTCGACTACGGACTCGGCGTGGCCGAGGCCATGGACACCGCCCAGCGCAACATGGGCCTCGACTGGGCGACCGCGCAGGAGCTCATCCGCCGCAGCGCCGAGCAGGCCCGCGGCCTGGGCGCGCGCATCGCGAGCGGTGCGGGCACCGACCACCTGGCATCCGCCGCCACCCTCGAGGAGGTCACCGACGGCTACCTCGAGCAGGTCGCCTTCGTCGAGGGCGCCGGCTCGCAGGTGATCGTGATGGCGTCGCGGCACCTCGCCGCGATCGCGCGCGACGCCGACGACTATCGCGCCGTCTACGACACGATCCTCGCGCAGGTGAGCGAGCCCGTCATCCTTCACTGGCTCGGCGAGGCGTTCGATCCGCAGCTCGCCGGCT
>JAODAU010000130.1 GCA_025463615.1 Microbacteriaceae bacterium
TCTGGGCGGGTGCGATACTCTCGTATCTGCTCTGATCCGCGATCAGGGTCACGGGGATATAGCTCAGGCGGTTAGAGCGCTTCGCTGATAACGAAGAGGTCCCAGGTTCAAGTCCTGGTATCCCCACTGTGCTAGTTTGATTCGCCGCCGCCCCTGCGGCGAATGCCGCTACGGGCGCCGTACACGCCGCCGCCCTCCGCGAGGGCACCTCGTACCGACAAAAAAATAGCGGGGGGCCTTAGCTCAATTGGTAGAGCGCCTGCTTTGCAAGCAGGAGGTCAGGGGTTCGATTCCCCTAGGCTCCACTCCATGATAGAAAGCGTCGTTGCACAGCACGCGCTCGTTGACCGCACTCGCAATCTGCTCGGAAACGAGCCCACTTTGCGTGAAGTGGCCATGTTCGGCGGGCGGTCGCTTATGGTGAACGGCGCGATGATCGTCAGCGTGAGAAAGACGGGTGAGCTGCTCGTGCGGGTGGATGCCGAGCGGGACGCCGAGCTTCTCCGTCGGCCCGGTGCAACGCGCGGCGCTATGGGCCCCAGGCGACGCGCGATGGCGGTCGGTTGGATCGCCGTCGACGCCGATACGGTCGCCACGGACGACTCCCTGTCGTTCTGGGTGGGTGAGGCTCTCGCTTACAACCGAACCGTCACCGGCGAGCGGTAGGGATCAGGCGGGCGAGTCCGCGGCGGGGATCGCGGTCTCGGTGGTGTCGTCCTCGTCGGCGACCCAGAGCTCGTCGTCGGCGCGGAGCGTTTGCCACGCGGCGTACGCGACGCCCGCGGCGGCGATGAGGCCGATCCCGATCAGGATGTAGCGGCCCGGGCCCGGCGCCGGCTTCGAGGGCACGATGCCGGCCTTCTGACCGAGCTGGGTGCCGGCGCTGTTGACGCGCTTGAGCGCCTCACGCACGCGCGGGTCCTTGGCGACCTCGAGCACGGCGATCGCCGAGGCGAGGGCGGACGAGATGGAGGGCACGACGTCGTTGAGCTTGTCGCGCGCGGTGTCCGCAACCGCGTTGACGCCCGGCACCACGCGGTGCTCGTAGGCGTCGCGCACGGCGGGGGCGACATTCTCGCGGCCGATCTCGGCGGCGTGGTGACCGGCCTGGCGGGCGACGCCACCGGCCTGGCTGAGCAGCACGCGCTGGTTCTCCACGATCTCGTAGGCCGCGGCGCGGAGCTTCTTCAGTTCTTTCCTGCGCTTGCGAGACAGTTCCATCAGAGACCTCCGGTAGTCGTGGCGGACAGCACACCAATAATTGCACGCCCGGCGCTGGGGACGCAGGCGGGATGCTGTGCGAAGCCTGAATGCGAGATGGGGCTGTGAAAGAATATAGGCATGCCTTCACACACTCAGGTCGCTACGCTGCACACTACGCTCGGCGACATCAAGGTCAACCTGCTCGGAAACCACGCACCCAAGACGGTCGAGAACTTCGTCGGCCTCGCCACGGGCACCAAGGAGTGGACTCACCCGGCCACCGGCAAGGTCTCCACCGACCCGCTGTATGACGGTGTGATCTTCCACCGCATCATCGACAACTTCATGATCCAGGGCGGCGACCCGCTCGGCCAGGGCACCGGCGGCCCGGGCTACAACTTCGACGACGAGATCCACCCCGAGCTCGACTTCACCAAGCCCTACGTGCTGGCCATGGCCAACGCCGGCCTGCGCATGGGCCGCGGCACCAACGGCTCGCAGTTCTTCATCACCACCGTGCCCACCACCTGGCTGCAGGGCAAGCACACCATCTTCGGCGAGGTCGCCGACGAGGAGTCACGCGACGTGGTCAAGAAGATCGAGGCCGTGCAGAAGGACGGCCGCGACCGCCCGCTCGAGGATGTCGTCATCAACAGCATCACGGTCGAAGACGCGTAGGCGGTCGACCCTCCCGTGACACAGGCGCCGGACTCTGCGGCCAACTACTGCTACCGGCATCCGGATCGCCAGAGCTTCGTTCTCTGCCAGCGCTGCGGGCGCACGATCTGCCCCGAATGCCAGACCCAGGCGGCCGTGGGCGTGCACTGCCCTGAGTGCGTGCGCGAGTCGCGCGACTCGGCGCCGCGCACCCGCCCGGCCGTCGTCACGCGCACCCGCGCGGCGCTGCTTACGCGGGATGCCCCGCTCGTCACCTACGCGATCATCGCCATCTGCGTGGTGGTGTTCATCGCGGAGGCGTTGACCGGCACGGGCTTCCTCGGCGGCAACGGGCTCGTGGAGAACGCGCTGATCTACCGGCCGTGGCTGACCTCGGTCGAGCCGTGGACCATGGTCACCTCGCTCTTCGCACACGCGTCGATCATCCACATCGCCCTCAACATGTTCTCGCTCTGGGTGCTCGGGTCGCAGCTCGAGGCGATGATCGGCAGGGGCCGGTACGCCGCGCTCTTCCTGCTCAGCGGCATCGGCGGATCCGTCGGGGTGCTGCTGATCTCACCGGGCACGCCGGTGCTCGGCGCCTCGGGGGCGATCTTCGGGCTCCTCGGCGCGTACTTCGTGATCGCTCGTCACCTGGGCGCGAACGCGACCCAACTCATCGTCGTCATCGGCATCAACCTCGCGCTCGGCTTCGTGATCTCCGGTGTCGCCTGGCAGGCACACGTCGGCGGTCTCGTCTTCGGCGGCCTGATCGGCCTGATCTTCGTGCGAACCCGAACGCGTCAGCGCCGGCTGGTGCAGTGGCTGCTGATCGCGGGCGTCGTGGTGCTGCTCGTGGTGCTGACGGTCGTCGGCGTGGGCGCCCTCGCCGCCCGACTGGCGTAGTTATCCACAGGCGTTTCCACAGTGGGGATAATTACACGCGTGTAAGTCGGTGGATCAGCGCCAGCGCGTGGTCATGAGGAAGCCCACGAAAAGGATCCCGAAGCCGACCAGGATGTTCCAGGTGCCGAGCGACGGCACGGGCAGCGTGTTTCCGCTGACGTAGTAGACGATGATCCAGGCGAGGCCGATGACCATCAGCCCGAACATGATCGGCTTGAACCAGACCGGGTTGGGTGCGTCGTCGCCGCCCCGGGTCTCCTCGGGGACAGCGGACTTCGTACGGGAGTTCGTTCTGGCCATTCCGGAATTGTAGCGTGCGGAACGGTGCAAGCCCCGGGTCTGCTGTGGGAACGGGCCGCGAATAGCCCGCAAAGCCTAGAATCTAGTCCATGAGCGAGAACCCGCCCGGGGGGAGGCAGGCCCGCCCACCGAAGAAGCGTCGGCGGGTGAGCGTCGTCGGCGTGATCGGCGAGCTGTTCATCACCGCCGGCGTGCTGGTGTTCCTCTTCCTCGGCTGGCAGCTCTGGCTCAACGACATCATCGTCGGCGCCCAGCAGGACAAGGCGGGTGCACACCTGGCGCAGCAGCTCAGTGAGGTTCCGATCAAGGCGGCGAAGCCGGCATCCGTCGACTACGGCGACCCGGTGGTCTCGGATGCCCCGGCCAACGCGGCACAGTTCGCCGTCGTCTACATCCCGCGGCTGGGCACCACGTACGCGAAGACGCTCGCGCAGGGCGTCGGCACGGCCGACGTGCTCGACCACGGCTGGATCGGACACTACCCGGGCACCGCCATGCCGGGCGCCGTCGGCAACTTCGCCGTCGCCGCGCACAGGACGACGCACGGCGCACCCTTCAAGGGAATCGCGTCGCTGCAGGTCGGCGACAAGATCTACGTGCAGACCGATGCCGGCTACTACACCTATGTCTTCCGCGGGCTCGAGTACGTGCGCCCGACCGCCGTCGACGTGCTCGATCCGGTGCCCGAGGCGCCCGGGGTGGCGCCGACTGACCGGATCATGACGATGACGAGCTGCAACCCCATGTTCTCGGCATCCGAGCGCATCATCGCGTACGCGTCCCTCGAGTCCTGGCAGCCGGTGAGCGCCGGGGCTCCGCCCGAGGTCGCGGCCACGATAGCGGCGGCGAAGGGATAACGATGTACGGTGCACTCTGGCGACTGATGCCGGGGCCGGTCTGGCTCCGAGTTATCCTGATGATCATCTTCTTCGCCCTCGTCCTCACACTCCTGGTGGTTTTCGTGTTCCCCTGGCTCAACAACTTCGTCAACGTCAACGATGTGACTGTGAACCAGTGACCCGGGTGCTGGTCGTCGACAACTACGACAGCTTCGTCTACACGCTCAACGGCTACCTGCTGCAGCTGGGCGCGGAGACCGACGTCGTGCGCAACGACGCGTTCAGCGCGGATGACGCCGCCGCCCGCATAGCCGAGTACGACGCCGTGCTGCTCTCCCCCGGCCCGGGAACGCCCGGCGACGCGGGTGTCTCCGTCCCGATCGTCACGGCCGCACTCGCCTCCGGCCAGCCGCTGCTCGGCGTGTGCCTCGGCCACCAGGCGATCGCCGAGGCGATGGGCGCGACGGTGACCCACGCCGAGGAGCTGATGCACGGCAAGACGTCGCTGATCACGCACGACGACAGCGACTTCTACGACGGCGTGCCGCAGCCGTTCACGGCGACGCGGTACCACTCGCTCGCCGTGGTCGACGGCACGGTTCCGAAGGAGCTGGTGGTGACCTCCCGCACGGCGGGCGGCGTGATCATGGGCGTGCGGCACGAGAGCGCGCCGGTCTTCGGGGTGCAGTTCCACCCGGAATCCGTGCTCACCGAGGGTGGGTACCTGATGCTCGCCAACTGGCTGGCCGTGGCCGGACTGCCCGAGGCGCAGGCGACCGCGAAGGGGCTGACCCCGCTCGTCAACCTCGGCTGAGGCTAGCCGCCGCTCGTGGCGGCGCAGTAGCGGATCGTGATCGACGACCGCTGCGGCTGGTTGTCGCCGGTGAGCGACTGCGACGTGACCTTGCCCCCCGAGCACGACGTGTCCTGCACGGGGTTGATGTTGAGCCCCAGGTCGCCGAGCGCGGTGTTCGCCGCCGCGATGTCCTGGCCGACCACGGAGGGGATCGAGATGAGTCCGTCGGAGACGCTGAGGTCGACCTTGTCGCCGAGGCGCGCGGAGGCTCCACCTGCGGGCGTGCTGCTGATGACGACGCCCTTGGCCACTGACGGTGAGTGCGCGGGAACCGACTGGCCGTAGACCAGCTGGTGCGCCTTGATGGCGGCGATGGCATCGGCCTCGGCCATGTTCGAGAGGGTGGGCACCACGACCGGTTCTTTGCCCTGCGAGACCACCACGGTGACGGGCTGGCCCTTGCCGACGCGGGTTCCCTCGGCCGGGGTGGTGCGCACGACCTTGCCGTCGGGTACGGTCGAGCTGTTCTCCTGCGACTTCGAGGCCACGAGGCCGTCGTCGGTGAGCACCTTCTGCGCCTCGGCGTAGCTCTTGCCCGCCAGGCTGGGGATCTTGACCGAGAGGTCGTCGCCGAGCGTGGTCGGCGGCAGGTTGATCACCCAGAAACTCACACCGACGATGATCACCGCGATCGTGAGGATGCCTACCCAGATCCACGCGACCGGCGGCCGGTTCTGCGTGCGCACGGCCCGCTCATCGTCGGGGGCCTGCAACTGCCGCAGCGCCGCCTCGGAGCCGGCGGTGGCGTTCGGGTTCACGCCGAAGAGCGTGGCGTTGAAGTCGTTGGCGGCGGGCAGCCTGCGCGTGGGGACCTCGCCCGATCCGGCCGCCTCCAGGTCGGCGCGGAACTCCGCCGCCGTCTGGAAGCGCTCGAACTTGTCTTTGGCGAGGGCGCGGAGCACGACGGCATCCAGTGCCGGCGACACCCTCGGGTTGAGCGTGCTCGGCGCGACCGGCGCCTCGCTGATGTGCTGGTAGGCGACCGCCGCGGCGCGCTCGCCGCGGAACGGGGGGCGGCCGGTGAGGAGTTCGAAGAGCACGACGCCGGT
>JAODAU010000190.1 GCA_025463615.1 Microbacteriaceae bacterium
TCGTCTGGGCGAGCGAGTCGACGGTGTAGCCGTAGCCGAGAACCAGGCCGGCGCTGAAGAACTCGAAGCGCTTGGCATCCTGCACGCGGGCGGCGACCTGCTCCCGGGCGACGGCGAACTCTTCGGCGGTGCCGAGCAGCTCGGGCACGTTGAAATCGGAGGGCAGCGTGCGCGTGTTCTGGCCGGCCACGCGGATGGTCAGCTCGGAGACCGCGCGACGCTCGGGCTCGTAGCTGTCCAGCAGCTCGCGCGGTGCCCAGCCGTTGACCACGGCGGCGAGCTTCCAGCCGAGGTTGACGGCATCCCCGATGCCGGTGTTGAAGCCGTGCCCGCCCCATGGCGGGTTCTGGTGCGCGGAGTCGCCGACGAGGTAGGTGCGGCCGCGGCCGTAGCTACTGGTGATGAGGGAGCGGGCCTGCCAGGGGTCGGTCTCCACGGTCTCGACGTCGATATCGGCACCCGCGAGCGCGCGCACGATCGCGACCGGGTCGTTGTCCGCGTCGTCGTCGGGCCGGCCGGTGGAGATCGCCCACCACAGGTCGTCGAGGTCGAGCGGGCCGATCACGCCGGGCGAGACGTGGTTGAGCACCCAGTAGTGCAGCGCGGGTCCGTGCGGGATGAGCGCGCGCAGCTGCCGCGAGCGGAACACGATGTTGAGGTTGGGACGCCCCGCCGGCGCGCCCACGTACTCGGCGCCGAGAGCCTTGCGCACGACGCTGCGCGGCCCGTCCGCGCCCACCACATACCCCGCGTCGATGGTGCGGATGTCGCCGCTCGCCCCCTCCACCGTGACGGTCACGCTGCCCTCGTGCTCCTCGAGCGCCGTCGCGCGCCAGCCGAGGAGCAGCCGCGCGTGCGGTGCGGCTGCCACGGCATCCCGCAGCACCTCCTCGACGAGCGGTTGCGTGATCTGCTGGCCCGGCTCCGCGGCGAGGTCGCTGCCGACGAGGTCCAGGCCCAGCGTGCCGGTGAAGCGGGAGATCTCGCGGCCGGTGACCGAGGTGCAGAAGACGATGTCGCTCGACCAGGCGACCGAGAGGGGGGCGCGGCGGCGAAGCTCGTCGGCGAGGCCCCAGCGACGAAACAGCTCCATGCTGCGCGCGCTCGTGGTCTTGGCCCGTGGGCGGGAGTGCGACACCGTCTCGCGCGGCTCGACCACGATGCAGTCGACGCCGTGCAGGTCGAGTTCGCAGGCGAGGGCCAGGCCCACCGGACCGCCGCCGACGATGAGCACGGGCGCGGAGTCGTGCCCCGTCTCACTCATCGTCATCATCGACCCTTCACCGCTGCGACCTCTCGCGACGGAAGTTTATACGCTATATCCTAGCCAGAGATCCCTGTCGCAGCCAAAGCGAGCGACATGGCATGGGATTATTGCAGTGACGCACACCGACGGGAGCAGCATCATGGCGATTGAACCCGCGGTTCGATCTGTCGCAGGCCAGAACAGCTCGGCCGTCGACCTGGTCACCGCCGAGATCAGGCGCGCGATCCTCACCGGCGCGCTGCCCGCGGGGGAGCAATTCTCCATCCGCGAGCTCGCCGGCCAGCTCGGCGTGAGCCACATCCCCATCCGCGAGGCCCTGCGCAGGCTGGAGAGCCAGGGACTCATCCTGCTCAAGCAGGCGCGCAGCGCTGAGGTCGCGTCGCTGACGACGCCCGACATGGAGGCGATCTACGCTCTCCGCCTGCGCATCGAGCCGCAGCTCGCTGCTGCCGCCGTGCCGCTGCACACCAAGGCGGACATCGCCCGGCTCTCCGAGCTGCTCGAGGCGAGCCGCGGCTTCGACCCCGAGAGCGCGTGGGGGGCGCACCACGACTTCCACGCCGCGCTGATCGCTCCCGCCGCGACCGAGTGGGACGAGCGCATCCTCGAAACGCTGTGGACCGCGGCCGAGCGCTACACGCACCTCGTGTTCGACCCGACGCGCATCACAGACGAGGAGCGCACCCGGCGCTACGACCGCCACGCCGCGCTGCTCAACGCGGTGATCGCGCGCGATCCCGCCGAGATGGAGAAAGCCCTCGTGCACCACCTCACCACCAACGAGGATGCCGTGCGAACCGAGATCGCGGCCCTCGAGGCCCGCAAGGCGGCGCACTAGCCGCACGCCGCCGCGGTTGTCGCGGGCGCATCCGTGTGCGACCATGGCCGATATAACCTAGCGAATAGAGCAGGAGACGATGATGTCGGAGCGGGTGCTGATTCTGGGCGCGACGGGCAACGTCGGGCGCCACGTGGTGGGCGAGCTGGTGGCATCCGGCACCCACGTCCGCGCCCACACGCGCGACGCGGCGAGGGCCGCCGAGGTCATTCCCGGCGCCGAGCTGGTCGAGGGCGAGCTCACCGACGACCTGCTCGAGGGGGCGATCGACGGCGTCGACGCGGTGTTCCTGCTGAGCGCGCACGGCTACGCGATGGGCGAGGGCCAGCTGCGCGTCATCCGTGCGCTCCGCCGCAGCGGCGTGCGGATCGTCAAGCTCTCGGGCACGAGTTCGGCCATCACACCCGACGGCCCGCACGCCTGCCGGCAGCACTGGGAGGTCGAACAGGTGCTGAAGGCGAGCGGGCAGCCGTTCGTCATCCTGCGCCCCAACTCGTTCATGCAGGTGCTCATCGGGCAGATCATGCTGCCCGCGCTGAGCGCCAGCGGCGCCATCCCGAACGCGCTCGGAGCCTCCGGCATCAGCCTGATCGACGCGCGGGATGTCGCGGCCGTCGCCGCACGCACCCTCACCAGTGACGCCTGGGACGGCGAGACCCTCGTGTTGACCGGCCCACGCGCCATCACGTACAGGGAGATCGCCGGGCTCGTCTCGGAGATCCGCGGCGAGCAGGTGCCGGTCGCCGACATCACGCCGGCCGACGTGCGGGTCGCGATGCTCGCCCGCGGACTGCAGCCGTGGGAGGCCGAGCACTTCGAGGAGATGTACCAGCTGTTCCGCGACGGCGAATCCGCGTTCGTCACCGACACCGTCGAGCGCGTCACGGGCGCGCCGCCGCGGACGGTCGAGGCCTACCTGGCCGAGCTCGCCCCGAGCCTGAAGCCGGTGAGCGCGTGACCCCGCCCGTGGCGGAGCGCCGCTTCCCCGACGAGAGCATCACCGACGCGGAGAGCTGCCTCATCTGCGCCACCGAGTCGGTCGAGGATGCCGCGGTCGTCTACCGCGACGACCTCTGGGCCTGCGAGGTGGTCGCCGGCTTCGAGGTGCCGGGCTGGTTCTTCCTCAGGGCACGACGCCACGCGCTCGGCTGGTCTGAGCTCAGCGATGACGAGCTCGAGACGTTCGGCCGGCGCGCCCGCGACACGGTCGAGGCGGTGGCGGAGGCGACCGGCGGCCGCGCGACGTACCTCATGACCTTCGGCGAGGCGTACCCGCACTTCCACTGCGTGATCACCGCGAGGGGCGACGACGTGCCTCCCGAGTCGCGCAGCGGCAACATCCCGCAGCTGAGGGCGGCGAGGCTCGACCGGGCCGCGGCGCTCGCCCTGGTGCCCGCCGTGCGAGCGGCCTACGAGAGGAACGTGACCTGATGGGCTTCGCGATCGAGAACGTGCGGGTGTTCGACGGGGAGGGGCTCACCGAGCCGACGACCGTGTTCGTCGACGGCGGCCTCATCGTCGAGTCGACCGAGCCGACCGAGGTGATCGACGGCGCCGGGGGCACGCTGCTCCCCGGCCTGATCGACGCGCACGTGCACTTCGACTCGATTGAGAACCTCACCCGGTTCGCGCGCTGGGGCGTCACCACCGCACTCGACATGGGCACGAGCCCGGCGTCGCTCGTCGATGCCCTGCGCGCGACCGTCGGCCTCACCGACATCCGCAGCGCGAACAGCCCGGCATCCGCCCCGGGCGGCCGGCCCGCGCCCATGGAGGCGGCCGACCCCACGCGGGTGGTCACCGGACCGGACGACGCCGAGCGCTTCGTCGCGGACCGCGTCGCCGAGGGCAGCGACTACATCAAGATCATCATCGAGGACCCGGCCGAGAAGGGCCCGGCCGCGCTGACCGCCGAGACGATCGCGGCGCTCGTGGCCGCTGCGCACGCCGCGGGCCTCTTCACGGTCGCGCACGCCTCGTCGGATGCCGCGGTGCAGTTGGGCATCGACGCGGGCGTCGACATCCTCACCCACGTTCCCCTTCGCTCGCGCGTGACGGCCGAGCAGATCGCCGCGATGGTCGCGAAGGGCATCGCCATCGTGCCCACCCTCTCGATGATGGAGGGCATCGGCGCGAAGTTCGGGATGCCGACGCAGGGCCCCGGCCCCGGCATCCACACGGCCCAGG
>JAODAU010000224.1 GCA_025463615.1 Microbacteriaceae bacterium
GCAGCAGCTCGCTCAGGTCGACGCCGATGGGGTTGTAGCCGCGCTCGCGCAGCTGGCGCTCGAAGTCCTTGGCGCGGGAGGCGATCACCACGTTGTAGCCGTCGCTGAAGGAGTTGAGGCCGAGCACCGCGGCATCCTCCTCGTTGACCAGGATGGCGTCGGGGAAGCGCTCGCGCAGGATGGCGAGGCCGGTCTCGTTGAAGGCGCTCGGCAGGTAGGCGATGTTGGGGTTCTCGAAGCCCGGCTGGGGGTCCAGCACGGCCACGGCGGTGTCGAGGTGGTAGAAGCTCGGGTTGACGAGCTCCAGGCTCACGACCTCGCGGCCGAAGATGCGGCCGAGCTCCTCGTGGCTGTTGCTGGCGCTGCGGAACCCGGTGCCGGCCAGGATGACGTCGCCGACGAGTAGGAAGTCGCCCTCGCCCTCGTTCACGTTCTCGGGCACGCGCACGTCGAAGCCGTTCTCCCGGAACCAGTCCATGTACGCCGGGCCCTCGGGCTGCCGCTCCGGGTAGGTGAAGCTCGCGCCGTAGGCGATGCCGTCGAGCACGAAGCCGCCGTTCGCGGCGTAGACCATGTCGGGCAGGCCGTCGATGCCGTCGATCAGGCGCACGTCGAAACCGAGGTCGAGGTAGGTCTGGTAGAGCACCTCCCACTGGCGCACGGCGAGGGACGTGTCGGTCGGGTCCTCGGGGTGCATCCAGGGGTTGATCCGGTAGCTCACGGTGAAGTGATCCGGGCGGCACATGAGCACGGTGCGGGTGGAGGGCACTCGGGCGGGGGTGGCGACATCCGTCGCGGGGCTTGTGGCCGACACAGGTGGCTCCTTAGAAGATTTTTGGCGGTACAACCAGTCTCACACGCACACATCGGAACATTCCCACCGAACCGCGCACGGAATCGCCAAAAACGTGTGTTGCGGCACAAGGAAAACCCATACAGTTACAGCATGGACAGCCTTGACTACGGCATCATCGATCTCCTCCGCCAGAACGCGCGTGCCGGGTACGGCGACATCGGCGAGGTGATCGGGCTCTCCGCCTCCGCGGTAAAGCGACGCGTGGACCGGCTGGTGGCCGACAAGGTGATCCGCGGCTTCACCATCCAGGTCGACCCGGCCGTCGACGGGCTCGCCACCGAGGCCTACGTCGAGCTGTTCTGCCGCGGCACGGTCGCGCCGGCCGAGCTGCAGCGCATCCTGTCGGGCGTGCCCGAGGTGGTGGATGCCGGCACGGTGACCGGCAGCGCGGACGCCATCGTGCACATGCGCTCCCGCGACATCCCGTCGCTCGAGCTCGCGCTCGAACGCGTGCGCATCGCGCCGAACGTGGACCACACCCGGTCGGCGATCGTGCTCTCCAAGCTCATCCACCGCACGCACGAATGAACCTGACGATCGACCCCGCGTCGGACCTGCCGCCCTACGAGCAGCTGCGCTCCGGCGTGGTCGCGCTCGTGCAGTCCGGGTCGCTGGCGGCCGGCGCGAAACTGCCCACCGTGCGAGCCCTCGCCGGGGAGCTGGGGCTGGCCGCGAACACCGTCGCGCGGGCGTACCGGGAGCTCGAGGCATCCGAGATCATCGAGACGCGGGGGCGCAACGGCTCGTTCGTGCGGGCGAGCGGTGACGCGATCCACCGCATGGCGCAGGATGCCGCGCGCGCCTACGTCGACCGCGTCGACGCCCTCGGCCTCCCCCGCGCCGAGTCCCTCGCGCTGGTCACCGCTGCCCTCGCCCCGTAATCACGCCGAGGGGCCTTGGATTGTCCGATTTCGGGCCTCGAGAACGACAATCCAAGGCCCCTCGCGTAACACTGCAAGACGCGCGGCGGGGCGGCGGGAGGATGGATGCGTGGCGCCCGCACCTGAGTCCCTCCCCATCCTCGACCTCTCCCGTCTCGACGCCGGGCCGGAGGAGGCCGAGGCGTTCCGCCGTGACCTGCGCCAGGCGACGCACGACGTCGGCTTCTTCTACCTGGTGGGCCACGGCATCGACGAGCGGCTGCAGCGATCGATGATCTCGACCGCGCGCGCCCTGTTCGCGCTGCCCGAGGCCGACAAGCTCGCGATCGAGAACGTGAAGAGCCCGCACTTCCGCGGCTACACCCGGGTGGGCGGCGAGCTCACCCGCGGCAAGGTCGACTGGCGCGAGCAGATCGACATCGGGCCCGAGCGGCCGGCCGTGCCGAAGGGTGAGGGCGTCGCGCCGTACTGGGTGCTCGAGGGCCCCAACCAGTGGCCGACGGCGCTGCCGGAGCTGCGCGATGTCGCGCTCGAATGGAACGAGCAGCTCTCCGCGGTCGCCCTCCGGCTGATGCACGCCTGGGCGCTCGCGCTCGGCGCCCCGGAGGACGTGTTCGACGAGGCCTTCGCCACGAGCCCGTCCACCCTCATCAAGATCGTGCGCTACCCCGGCAAGTCCGACCCGACGCCGCGGCAGGGCGTCGGCGCGCACAAGGATTCGGGGGTGCTGACCCTGCTCTACGTCGAGCCGGGCAAGGGCGGCCTGCAGGTGCGGTACGGCGACGAGTGGATCGACGCACCGCCCGTCGAGGGCGCGTTCGTGGTCAATATCGGCGAGACCCTGGAGGTCGCGACGAACGGCTACCTCAAGGCCACCGTGCACCGGGTGATCTCGCCGCTCATCGGCCAGGACCGCATCTCCGTGCCGTTCTTCTTCAACCCGGCGCTGGACACCGCCATCCCCCTGCTGCCGCTGCCGCCGGAGCTCGCGGCGCAGGCCGAGGGCGTGACGGCCGACCCCGACGACCCGATCTTCGGCGTCTTCGGTGACAACATCCTCAAGAGCCGCCTGCGCGCCCACCCGGATGTCGCGGCCATCCACCACCCCGAGCTCGTCTGACAGCTCGCCGAGGGGTCCGAATCTACCGGCGCTTGCACCCGAAAAACGGTAGTTTCGGGCCCTTCGAGCGAGAACTCATCGGTGCGACAAGCGTGCGCGACAACGCGGGCTCCCCTAGTCGCCGAGGGGCCTTAGATTGCCGAATTTGGGCCCAAGAAACCCGCAATCTAAGGCCCCTCGGCGATGACGGGTCAGTGGCCGGAGCGGTCGCTGTCTACGCCCGCGGCCGGGCCGCGGTCCAGGGCGGCGATGGCGTCCAGGTCGGCCTCGGTGAGCTCGAAGTCGAAGACGTCGATGTTCTGTGCGATGCGCTGAGGGTTGGCCGACTTGGGGATCGCCACGATGCCCTGCTGCACGTGCCAGCGCAGCACCACCTGGCCCGGAGTCTTGCCGGTACGTTCGGCGATCGCGGCGATGGCGGGCAACTGCAGCAGGTCGTTGCCCTGGCCGAGCGGCCCCCAGGCCTCCGTGACGATGCCGTGCTCGTCATCCGCCTTTCGCTCCGCCAGCCGCGGCACGTAGGGGTTCAGCTCGACCTGGTTCACCGCCGGGAGCACGGATGCCTCGGCCACGAGGTTCTCGATGTGCGCGGGCTTGAAGTTGGAGAGCCCGATCGCGCGTGCCTTGCCGGCCTCGAACAGCTTCTCGAAGGTCTTCCACGTGGAGATGTACTCGCCGCGGGCCGGCAGCGGCCAGTGGATGAGCAGCAGGTCGACGTAGTCGAGGCCGAGTCGGTCGAGGGAACCGTCGAGGCCGGCGATGGCCCGATCCGACCCCTGGTATTCGCCGTCGAGCTTGGTGGTGACGAAGAGCTCCTCCCGCGGGAGACCGCTGTCGCGGATCCCCTGGCCTACTCCGCGCTCGTTGCCGTACTTGGCGGCCGTGTCGATGTGCCGGTAGCCCGCCTCCACAGCGGTGACGATCACGGGCGCGACCTGGGCGTCGTCGAGCGGCCAGGTGCCGAGGCCGATCAGCGGGATGTCGGTGCCGGAGTTGAGGGGAAGAGTGGGAGCGTTCATGCTCCCATCCAACACGTGATCAGATGACGACGGAATCCAGTCCCGGGTCGGGGTTGCCGAAGCGGTGCGCCGTCATGCTCACGGCCTGCTCGTGCAGGAACGGCAGCAGCTCGATGCGGCCCGAGGTGGTGACCGGGCCGGCGTAGATCGCGACATCCGGGTCACCGTCGAGCACGCGCGCGAGCTCCAGCGCGTCGCCGCCGAGCAGCCGGATGCGGTGCGGCCGATCCGTCGACGACCGCAGCCGCGTGTGCCACGCCTCGTCCGACTCGATGATCACCTCGACCACCCGCGTCGGCGACAGCTCGTCGCGGAACAGCCGCACGAGACCCGCCGCGAGCGGCACCGGGGTCGACACGGTCACGGGTGACTTGGCGAGGGTCGCCGCGGCCAGCACGCGGATGAGCTGGGCCGGGGACGCGCCATCCGCGAGCCGGATCGTCACCGGCACGGGCCGGTAGCGGAACACATTGCGCTCGACGCCGAGCCCCGAGACGTCCCGCGCCTGGCCGTACTCGGCCGTCCACGCGCGCTGGTCGCTCTCGGCGGCCGTGCGCACGCGGTCGAACTCGAGGAAGTCCATGCCCGGCTGCGCGGCCTCGATCACCGTCGTGACCGCGGGCGACAGGCCCTCCAGCACGACGGCCTCGCCGGGGGCGTCGAACACCGGCTCCCAGTCGCCCAGCGTGAGCAGGTAGTTCGGTCCGCCGGCCTTCGCGCTCGCGCCGACGGTCGAGCGCTTCCAGCCGCCGAACGGCTGGCGGCGCACGATGGCCCCGGTGATGCCGCGGTTGACGTAGAGGTTGCCCGCCTCGACGGTGTCGAGCCAGAGACCGATCTCGTCGGCATCCAGCGAATGGATGCCGGCCGTGAGCCCATAGGCGGGCGCGTTCTGCAGCGCGATCGCCTGCTCCAACGTGTCGGCGCGCATGATGCCGAGTACCGGGCCGAAGTACTCGGTGAGGTGGAAGGCCGAGCCGGGCTGCACGTTGTCGCGGATGCCGGGCGACCACAGCCGCGCCGACTCGTCGAGCTCGCGCGGCTTGACCAGCCACGACTCGTCCACGTCGAGGGTGGTGAGCGCGACGGCGAGCTTGCCGTGCGCGGGCTCGATGATCGGGCCCATGACGGTGGTGGGATCCTGCGGGTAGCCCACGCGCAGCGTCTTCACCGAGTCGACGAGCTGGCGCACGAAGCCGTCCGATGACCCGACCGACCCGACGAGGATGACGAGGCTGGCCGCCGAGCACTTCTGCCCTGCGTGCCCGAACGCGCTCTTGACGACATCCGCGACGGCGAGGTCGAGGTCGGCGCTCGGAGTGACCACGATCGCGTTCTTTCCGCTGGTCTCGGCCAGGATCGGCAGGTCGGGCCGCCACGAGCGGAACAGTTTCGCGGTCTCGAACGCGCCGGTGAGGATGACGCGGTCGACGCCAGGGTGCGAGATCAGCCGCTGCCCCAGGTCGCCCTCGTCGACGTCGACGAGCGCGAGCACGTCGCGCGGCACGCCGCCCTCCCAGAGTGCCTCGACCAGCACGGCCGCGCTGCGCCGGGCCTGCGGCGCCGGTTTGATCACGACGCCGGCACCCGCGGCGAGCGCCGACAGCATCGACCCGGCCGGGATGGCGACGGGGAAGTTCCACGGCGGCGCGACCACGATCAGCTTCGGTGGCACGAAGCGCGCGTTCTCCACGCGGTCCAGCTCGCGGGCCCGCTCGGCGTAGTAGTGCGCGAAGTCGATGGCCTCGCTGACCTCGACGTCGCCCTCGGCGATGGTCTTGCCGGTCTCGCTGGCCATGACCTCGATGAGCTCGGCGCGGCGGGCGGCCAGCGCCTCGCCCGCGGCGTGCAGCACGGCGGCACGCGTACGTCGAGCGCGGCCATGGATGACAGGAACCGGTCGCGCTCCCGGTCTAATATCGCCGGGTCGTCGAGTTCGAACACCCCCGACATGAAATTGTCGGTGCTCGCGTTCTCTTCGAGCCGGCGCACGAGGTAG
>JAODAU010000264.1 GCA_025463615.1 Microbacteriaceae bacterium
GTGAAGTATCTGGTCGGCCAGCTCGCCGCCTCCAAGAAGACCAAGTTCGCGGCACTGCAGGAGTTCATGCCGAACGCCGATCCGGCCGACTGGTACCGCATCACGGCGGGCCAACGCGTGCAGGTCATCAAGAAGGATCCCGAGAAGGGCGGAGTGCTGCAGTTCGGCACCGAGGTGGTGACCGCCGCCGACGGCAGTATCGCGGGCCTGCTCGGGGCCTCGCCCGGGGCATCCACCGCCGTTCCGATCATGCTCGACGTGCTCGAGCGCTGCTTCCCCGACCGCATGGCGGGCTGGATGCCGCAGCTCAAGCTCATGGTGCCGAGCTACGGCACGAAGCTCTCGGACGACCCGAAGCTCGCGGGCAAGACCCTCGCCGCCACGCAGAAGGCGCTCGAGATCACTCGTTGAGCTGTGATTGACCGCGTAGCGGGGCCGGTGTTAGTCTCGACCCCGCTATGAAGCTTTAGTCACCCTTCCCTCCCGCGTCCGCGGCTCTGCCCGGCGGGAATCGCTCGTTAATCGAGATCGGAACGGTGACCGCATGCCTGCGCGCACATCCACATTCAGCGACTACATCCACGTCTCCGCGCTCAGTCGCAGCTTCGGCGACCGGCGCGTGCTCAGCGACATCGACCTCGTCGTGCAGCCCGGCAGCCGGGTCGGGCTCATCGGCGAGAACGGGGCTGGCAAGTCCACCCTGCTGCGCACGATCGCCGGCGTCGAGCCCGCGGATGCCGGTGCGCTCAGCACTCCACGCCGGCTCGGTCTCCTGCGGCAGGAGGTGGGTGTCGGCGGCTCCGTGCGGCAGCTTCTCGAGTCGGCGATGGCCGAGGTGCGGGGCATCGAAGCTGAGCTGGAGGCCGCGGCATCCGCCATCGAGGCTGTGGGCGGGGCAGAGCGCTACGACGCGGCTCTGGTCGCCGCGACCCGCGCCGAGGTCTGGTCGGTCGAGGCCCGCCGCGACGAACTGCTCGAGGGTCTCGGCGTCGCCGGGCTGCCGCTCGACCGCGCGCTCGACGAGGTGTCGGGCGGCCAGCGGTCGCGCTTCGCGCTCGCCGGCCTGCTGTTGGAGCGGCCGGACGCCCTGTTGCTCGACGAGCCGACCAACCACCTGGACGACTCCGCCGTCGAGTTCCTGCGCCGGCAGCTGCTCGGCTGGCAGGGGCCGGTGCTGTTCGCGAGCCACGACCGCGCGTTCCTCGACGAGGTCGCGACGGACCTCGTCGACATCGACCCGTCGCGCTCCGGCGTGTGCCGGTTCGGCGGGGGATACAGCGACTACCTCGCCGAGAAGGCGGCCGAGCGCGGGCGCTGGGAGGCGCAGTTCGCGGCCGAGCAGGAGGAATTGACGCGGCTGCGGGCTGCGACGAACGTGACGGCGCGGGACGTCTCGAACGACCGCGGCCCGCGCGACAACGACAAGTTCCTCGCCGCGTTCAAGTCCGGCAAGATCGACGTGGCCGTGCGCCGCCGCGTGCGCAACGCCCAGGTGCGGCTCGCGACCCTCGAGCGGGAGCAGGTGCGCAAGCCGCCGGCCCCGCTCGAGTTCGGCGGCATCCCGCACGGCTCACACCCGCTCGAACCGGGGGTGCTCGTGCAGGTGGCGGGCGCCCGGGTCTCCGGGCGCTTCGAGGTGCAGCACCTGCAGGTCGGCAGCGGCTCGCGGATGCTCGTCACCGGCGCCAATGGGTCGGGCAAGTCATCCCTGCTCACCGCGCTCGCCGGCCGGCTGTCGCTCGACTCCGGCAGCATCGAGCGGCGGAAGGGTCTGCGGATGGCGCTGCTCGAGCAGGACGTGCGCTTCGCCGACCCGTCGCTCTCGCCGCGCGCGATCTACGACGGGATGGTGGGGGAGCGGCGCGCCGAATCCGTGCCGCTGTCGGGCCTCGGCCTGGTCGCCCCGCGTGACCTCGACCGGCCCGTCGGCGTGCTCTCGGTCGGGCAGCAGCGCCGCCTCGCGCTCGCGCTCATCATCGCGCGGCCGCCGCACCTGTTCCTGCTCGACGAGCCGACCAACCACCTCTCGCTCACCCTCGCGACCGAGCTCGAGGATGCCCTGGGCGCCTACCCGGGTGCGGTGGTCGTCGCCAGCCACGACCGCTGGCTGCGCCGCCGCTGGGCGGGCGAGCGCTTCGCCATGGCGGCGTAGCGCGCCCGTCAACAGGACGGATCGGCCCCAAACACCCGTCAACAGGATCATCGCGCGGGTTGCGACGCGATCATCCTGTTCGCGGGTGGCAGCGGACGATTGACAGACATTCGTAGATATGTTCGAATGAGGCAATGAGGTGGAGTGGGCAGGAACTCGCGGCGGAGGCGCCCGCCGCGCTGCCCGGGCTCGCCCGGCTGTCGAACTTCGTGCGGTCGGTCTCGACCCCGGAATTCGCCGGGATCACCTTCCACGAGGTGATGGCCAAGAGCGCGCTCAACCGGGTGCCGACCCAGAGCGACATGCCCTTCGGCTGGACCATCAACCCCTACCGGGGTTGCAGTCATTCCTGTGTTTACTGCTTCGCCCGCAAGACCCACGAATACCTCGACCTCGACGCCGGCAAGGACTTCGACAGCGAGATCGTCGTGAAGGTGAACGTGGCCGAGGTGCTGGGTCGGGAGCTCGCGAAGCCGAGCTGGGGGCATCATCCGGTGGCGCTGGGCACGAACACCGACCCGTACCAGCGGGCAGAGGGCCGCTACCGGCTCATGCCGGGCATCATCGCGGCGCTCGCCGACTCGGGCACGCCGTTCAGCATCCTCACCAAGGGCACGCTGCTGCGCCGCGACCTGCCGCTGCTCGCCGAGGCCGCCACGGTGGTGCCGGTGGGGCTCGCGATGTCGATCGCGATCTACGACGACGAGCTGCAGCAGTCGGTCGAACCGGGCACGCCGAGCACGGCCGCCCGGCTCGCCACGGTCGCGGCGGCGCGCGAGCTGGGCCTGCCGTGCGAGGTCTTCATGATGCCGATCCTCCCGTACCTCACCGACACCCGCGATCACCTGGAGCGTGCGCTCGGCCAGATCCGGGATGCCGGCGCGACCTCGGTGCTCTACACCGCACTGCACCTGCGGCCCGGCACGAAGGAGTGGTTCATGCTGTGGCTGGAGCGGGAGCATCCGGAGCTCGTGGGCCGTTACCGCGAGCTGTACGGCACCGGCGCCTACGCACCGAAGGGGTATCGCCGCTGGCTGGGCGCCAAGATCGCGCCGATGATCCGCAGCTTCGGCCTGCAGCACGGCGACCCCGACCCGGCGACCGGCAGCGTGCGGTCCGTGGCGCTCGCCCGCGGTCGTGACGTGGATGCCCGCCTCAACCTCATCCACGCCGAGCTGCCGGTGCCCACCAACCCCACCCTCTTCTGAGGCCCAAGCCGGGGCACAAAATCGGCGAAATCACCCACGAAACGGCGAAAACCCCCGCTTTGCGGGGTACGCGCGCGCGGCGCCGACTGCAATACTGAAACTCCGTGCCGGCGGTGTGGACGACCGGCGATCGAGGGGGGAGTGCGCGCGTGTCGCTCGGCCTGCCCTCCCACATCGCGGTGCGCATCGTCAGCTCGTCGTTCGTGCGCGGGCTGCACGCGATCGCGCTGACCTGCCTCGTGGCGGCCTTCGCGGCGGCGGCGATCTACCAGATCGCGCGCGAGGACGACATCATCTGGCCCGCGATGATCGCGATCATCCCGATGGCCGTGCTGCTCTGGTCGCATCGCCGCACGCGAAGCCTGTTCTTCGCGATCAGCTACCTCTGGGTCGGCGCCGTGTGCACCTACTGGTACCTGGTCACCTTCTACTCGCAGTCCCCGCCGATCCTGGCCGGCGACGCCTTCTCGATCGCGCTGCCGAAGATCGCCCTCGTGATGGTGGGCGGATCGGGCATCGGGCTCTCGGTGCGCCTCGCCTGGACGGTGATCGGCTACGTCTCCGCCGAGATCGCGGGCGGCGCGGCGCTCGTGGTCACCGGTCACCGGCTCGCCTTCGACCCGGAGACCTTCCTGGCCTTCGCCGCCACCGTCGCGATCATCGCGCTCGCCTCGGTGAGCCGGCGCGCGGCCCGCCGCGCCCAGCCGCTGCTGCATCGCGCCGTGCGCGACGAGCAGCTCGCCACCATGCGCCACACGATCGAGACCCGCGCGGCGGCCCTCATGCACGACACCGTGCTCAGCCACCTCGCCGCGCTCTCCGGCTCGCAGGGATCCACCGTGCAGCCGCTGCTGCGCGCCCAGATGGAGCGGGACCTCGAGATCCTCGTCGGCGAGGAGTGGCTCGACGAACCCGGCGCGGAGGAGACGGCGGATGCGCGGGCCGAGTGGCAGCAGAGCGCGCTGTTCGAGGCCATCCAGTCGGCACGACTCCAGGGGCTGGAGGTGGAGGCCACCGGTGACCTGACCGCGGTGTCGCGGCTGCGGCGGGAGGCATCCGCCGCCCTCGGGCTCGCGGTGACGCAGTGCCTGGTGAACGTGCTGAAGCATTCCGGCACCATGCGCGCGGAGGTCGTGGCCTACGGGTCGGATGACGAGGTCACCGTCATGGTCATCGACGCGGGCCGCGGCTTCACCGAGGCCGAGACCGGGGCCGACCGGCTGGGGCTCCGCCAGTCGGTGCGCAAGCGCATGGAGTCGGTGGGCGGCTCGGTGCAGGTCTGGTCGACGCCGGGGCGCGGCACGTCGATCGTCATCCGCCTGCCCGCCGAACCGGAGGCTGCATCGTGAGCGAGCGGGAGCGCACGCGCCAGCAGCTGGACCCCGCGGGCACCACCGCCGTGCGCTCGTTCAGCGTGATCGTGGTGATCGGTGCTTTCGTGTTCGCCGTGGTGATGACGGCCGTCACGTTGCCGCAGACCAGCTCGTTCCCGTTCGCGATCGGCGCCCTGCTGGCGCTGGGCGCCTCGGCGGCGACCGTTATCGTGCAGACCAGCGCGTACCGCGCGCCGTTCCGCGGGCGGTCGCTCGCCGTGGCGTGGGGGCTGGGGCTGGCCGCGACCTACCTGAGCGCGGCGGCATCCTGGGGCGTCGACGGCTTCGTGAAGGACGACTGGGGCCCCATCGCGCTGGGGCTGCTCTTCATCGCGGTCGGGCCGTACCGTCCCGCGCGCGAGGTGGCGATGACCGGCGTCGCGTCGGCGATCTTCGTCGGCTTCCTGGCGCTGCTCGAGGCGCCGCGGTTCGCGACACCGGCGCCGCCGCTCGCCTTCGTGATCATCGCCGTGACGCCGATGCTGGCGATGTGCTTCGGCGGCGTGGCGTATTCGCTGGGCATGATCAACGCGATCGACGCCTGGCAGCGCCGTGCCCGCACGGCCAGCCGTGGCGTCATCGCCGAGATGCGGGACGGCGTCGCCCGCTCCGTGCAGCAGGATCGGGTCACCATCCTGGGCCAGGATGTGATCCCGTTCTTCACCGAGCTGCTGTCGCGCGACGAGCTGACCGACGCGGACCGCGCGCGTGCCGCGGCGATCGCCACCGACATCCGCGGGGTCATGGTCGCCGAGGCCGACCGCACCTGGCTGGAGACCCTCGTGGAGGCCACTGGGCTCGACCTGGCCGGCAGCCCGGGCGCGGCCCAGCTGATCGTCGACGACCCCGACAGGCTGGCGGAGTCGATGTCGACCGAGCAGCGCACCGCCATCCGGGCCCTGCTCGTGGCGATCGGCCAGGTGCGCACGATCGCCCGCGACGACCTGCGCATCGCGCTCGCGGAGGCGCCCACCGGCGAGACCGTGGAGGTGGATGTCCGAATCCGCCTCACCTCGACGAAGCTCGTGCCGCGCGTGGCCTTCGCGCCCTATTTCGCCCTGTTGCGCGCCGCATTCACGGCGTTCGACGTCGAGTTCGACCACCCCTCCCTGAGACTAAGGTTTGCGTATGAGCAGCAGTAGCGACACCGGTGTCGCACGCCCGGGGCACCGGGTGCGCCTGGCGATTCTCGACGACCACGAGGTGCTGCTCGACAGCCTCAGCAGCTGGATCAACTCGAACGCGCCCGACTTCGACCTCGTGCTCAGCGCGCACACCTGGCAGCAGCTCGTGCACAGCGCCAACTTCCCCACGGAGCTGGTGTTCATCGACTTCCAGCTGCGCGAGCCCGTCTCGATCGAGGCGCGGGTGCGCACCTGCCGCGCGGCGGGCGCGAAGGTGATCGTGCTGAGCAGCATGGACACGCGTGAGGCGCGCGACCGGGCGCTGGATGCCGGGGCATCCGCGTTCCTGTCGAAGTCGATCCCGATGCGCGAGGTCATGGAGACGGCGCGCTCGGTGATGGGCGTCGAGTCGGGTGCGAACCTGCAGCGCGACTGGCGGCCGCTGCCGGTCGGGGCGATCAACCACATCCGCCCGAAACTCTCCGCCGGAGAGGAAGAAGCCTTTAAACTGTATGTATCGGGCCTCAGCACCGCCGAGGTGGCCCAGCAGATGCACGTGCAGTACGAGACGGCGAAGACGTACCTGCGCCGCGTGCGCGAGAAATATTCCAAGGCGAACAGGCCGGCGAGCAAGAAGACGGACCTGATCCGTCGTGCAGCCGAGGACGGATACCTGCAGTAGTGGCGAAGCTCTATTTTCGATACGGCGCGATGAACAGCGGCAAGAGCACGGCACTGCTCCAGGCCGCGTACAACTACGAGGAGCGCGGGCATCGCGTGCTGCTCACCAAACCGA
>JAODAU010000272.1 GCA_025463615.1 Microbacteriaceae bacterium
GCCCCGGCGAACGTGCCCTCGACCATGGCGCGCGCCTCGTCCGCGTTGAACCCCATGCCGACCGCCGTCTTGGCCAGCTGCTCGATGAGGTAGAAGACGTACGCGGGGCCCGATCCGGAGATCGTGCCGAGCGCGTCGATCTTCGACTCGGGCACCTCGAGCACGGTGCCGACTGTCTCGAACAGCACGCGCACGATCACCATGTCGGCCTCGGACGCGCGCGACCCCGCGCTCAGGCCGGTCACGCCGCGACCGATGAACGCGGGCGTGTTCGGCATGGCGCGGATCACGATCCCGGGCACGATCGCCTCCATGGCTGCCGTGGTGACCCCGGCGGCGATGCTCACGACGATCGCGTCCTGCTCCAGCGCAGGTGCGATCTCGCGCAGCAGGTCCGGCACCATGGCGGGCTTCACGCCCACGATCACCACGTCGGCCGTCGCGACGGCACGCAGGTTGGCATCCGCGTCGACCTCCAGTGCGAACGACTGCACGCGGTCCGACCGCAGCGGCGCCGCCTTCGCCTCGGTGCGGTTGGTGACGCGGATGTCGTCCACCGACACCGAGGGATCGATGAGCCCGCTGAGAATGGCGCCGCCCATGGAACCGGCGCCGAGGATCGCGATCGTGGGGAGACTGGTCATGTGCCCCATCCTAGGATTGTCGGCATGAGCACACAGGGCGGAACCAGGGCCATCGTCGCCGCACTCCTCGCCAACCTCGGCATCGCCGTGACCAAGTTCATCGCCTTCTTCTTCTCCGGCTCGAGCTCGATGCTCGCCGAGGGCGTCCACTCGCTCGCCGACACCGCCAACCAGATCCTGCTGCTCATCGGCGGCCGACGGTCGCAGAAGAAGGCCGACGAGCAGCATCCGTTCGGCTACGGCCGCGAGCGGTACGTCTACGCGTTCGTGGTCTCGATCATCATCTTCAGCGTCGGCGGCGTCTTCTCTCTCTACGAGGGTGTCGAGAAGCTGCAGAATCCGCACCCGCTCGAGGTGCCGTGGCTGCCGATCCTGGTGCTGGTGATCGCGATGGTGCTCGAGTTCTTCTCGCTACGCACCGCGGTCAAGGAGTCCAACCACACGCGCGGCAAGCAGAGCTGGGTGTCGTTCGTGCGCCGCGCGAAGGCACCGGAGCTTCCCGTCGTGCTGCTCGAGGACACCGCCGCGCTCACCGGCCTTGTGCTCGCCTTCCTCGGCGTCGGGCTCACGATCATCACGCACAACGGCGTGTGGGATGCGATCGGCACGCTCGCGATCGGCGTGCTGCTGGTGGCGGTGGCCGTCATCCTGGGCATCGAGACGAAGAGCCTGCTCGTGGGCGAGGGCGCGTCGCAGGCCGACAGCGACCGCATCCGCGACGCCATCAACGCCGACCCCGAGGTCGAGGCGCTCATCCACATGAAGACGCTGTACCTCGGGCCGGAGGAGCTCATGGTCGCCGCGAAGGTCGCGTTCGCGGCCAAGATGCGGCTCACGGATGTCGCGACCGCCATCAACGCGCTCGAGGCCCGTGTGCGCGAGGCCGTGCCGGTCGCCCGCGTGATCTACATCGAGCCCGACATCTACGTGCACCCGGGCGAGGGCAACCCCTCCACCGAGACGATCGTGATCAGGGCGGCCGACTAGGCGCCCGCCCGTCTCTGCGCCCATGTGCGTTTTTGTTGGCGTTGGGCAGAATTGTTCGCCCCATTTGCAACAAAAACCCACGTGAGCTGGTCAGAGGATGGGAATTGCTAACAGCCAGAACCTGACTCCGCGGGGGAGGGTGAGGATGACGGTCGAACTCGTTTGCCCCGGAGAGATGGAAATCTCGCCCGTGTTCTCAAACGTCGTTCCGCACGGCCCGGAATAGGAACCCGACATCGTGAGCGTGAAACGACTGGACGGCGAGCACGAGACGAAGAACCGGACTGACTTCGTCGTGGAACCGAGTTCATCGATCGTTGCGGTGACGGACCCCTTCCCCTGTTGGTGGAGAAGCGTTGGCACCGATTGCGCGATATACCTGGAGTTGTGCGGATCAATGACCTCCGAGAGCGGGTCAACCGGTACCGACGGCTGCGCGGTGTGATGCACCGCAGGAGTGCAGCCTGCCAGGAGCAATAGAGCCAAGGCCGGAATCGCCACCCGTCGTGCTGCACGTGCCTGGATCATCCCAATCGATTCCCATTCAGTTTTGATTACGTAACCACGATGTCATGTCGAGCGATGGAAAGATGTCCTCACTTTGCGGGACACACCTGCTGGTCGCACCTGAGCAGAAGTGGCTAGAGCTCCGAGCGGCGGGCCTCGAAGAAATCGAGCAGCAGCGCGGCGCAGGCGGCCTCCTCCACGCCGGCGAAGACCTCGGCTCGGTGCGGCAGGCGGCGGTCGCGCAGGATGTCGTAGACCGACCCGGCCGCGCCGGCCTTGTCATCCCACGCCCCGAACACCACGACGGGCACGCGGGCCGCGAGGATGGCGCCCGCGCACATCGGGCACGGCTCGAGCGTGACGACCAGGGTGGTGTCGGTGAGGTGCCAGTCGCCGGTGCGCTCGGCGGCGGCGCGCAGCGCGAGGATCTCGGCGTGGGCGGTGGGGTCCTGGCGCAGCTCGCGCTCGTTGCGGCCCTCGGCGATGACTTGGCCCGCGGCATCCAGCACCAGGGCGGCCACGGGCACGTCGCCGTGGTTCGGCGCCAGCCGCGCGCTCTCGACCGCCTCGAGCATGCGCGCGGAGTAGAGGGCACGATCGACCGCCATCCCGCACCTCCACTCGGATAGATTGAGCCTATGCGAGTACACGTTGCCGACCACCCGCTCGTCACCCACAAGCTCACCGTGCTGCGCGACAAGAACACGCCGTCGCCCACGTTCCGCGCGCTGGCGGAGGAGCTGGTGACGCTGCTCGCCTACGAGGCCACCCGCGACGTGCGCACCGAGACGGTGACCATCGAGACGCCCGTCGCCACGACCACCGGCCTGGCGATCAGCGAGCCGCGGCCGCTGGTGGTGCCGATCCTGCGCGCCGGGCTCGGCATGCTCGAGGGGATGACGAAGCTCGTGCCCACGGCCGAGGTCGGGTTCCTCGGCATGGTGCGTAACGAGGAGACGCTGCAGCCCGACATCTACGCGGAGCGCCTGCCCGTCGACCTCTCCAACCGCCAGTGCTTCGTGCTCGACCCAATGCTCGCCACCGGCGGCTCGCTCATCGCGGCCATCGAATACCTCTTCGCCCGCGGAGCGGTGGATGTCACGGCGATCTGCCTGATCGCCGCGCCCGAAGGTCTCGCCGCCGTCGAGAAGGCCACCGAGGGTCGCGAGGTGCACATCGTGGTGGGCGCCCTCGACGAGAAGCTCAACGAGGTCGGCTACATCGTGCCGGGCCTCGGCGACGCGGGCGACCGCCTCTACGGCACGGTCTGACGCTCGACCCCTTCGAGAGCCTCAGGGACCGGTTGCTGAGGCTCTCGAAGCACGGTTGCTGAGGCTCTCGAAGCATGTCATAGTTGTTGTATGACTCTGACCGTGCGCGCCCTGATCACCCTCGAGGTGTCTGGCAGCGCGGTCATGTGTTGTCGAATGTGTGCCTAGTCGGCTCTTTCAGCCGGGTCCGCGCTAACGGATCCCAGGGTGTCTGCCCCTCATAACGGACGCCACCCTCTTCGCACCACCTGCATCATCCCGAAGGATCACACCCTCATCATTACGAGGCCCTTCACTTTCTGACACAAGGAATTCGACCCATGTCACTCGCAACCATCGATCTCGACCGTCCCGTTCACACTCCCCTCCGACCCGCGCCGCTCGCGGCAGCGCCGGAGCCGAAGCCCGAGCCGACAGCGGCGCCGCGCATCCGCGCCGTGCCCGCCGGCACCGAGGCCCGCGGCTTTGTGCTCTACGTGGGCGTCGACGAGGCCAAGGCCCTCGAGGCGGGCACCGACCTCGGCGCCCTCGTCGAGGCGCTGCGCGCCCTCACCACCCAGCTCGTGCCCACCGCGGAGACGTACGCAGCGGTCGCGCTCGCGCCCCAGGGCGCCGGCGGCCGAGACGTGGATGTCGTGCGTCTCGCCCTGCAGGACCCGTCGGCCCTCGCCAAGCACCGCCAGCACGTCGAGGAGGAGCCGACCGTTCGCGCCGGCATCGTCGTCGACCTCTCGCGCAAGCGCGTCACCCTGGACGAGGAGCAGGCGCCGCTCACCTACAAGGAGTTCGAGCTGCTGCAGTACCTGGTGCTGCGCGAGGGCCGCACCATCGACCGCGCGGAGCTCATCGCCTCGCTCTGGTCGCTCGGCGACGAGGATGCCCCGAACGAGCGCACCATCGACGTGCACGTGCGTCGCCTGCGCTCCAAGCTCGGCGCCTACGAGGAGATCGTGCGCACGGTGCGCGGCGTCGGCTACCGGTTCGACCGGCACGCGGATGTCTCCATCCGCCACACCTCCACGCCCAGCCCCGACGTCTTCTAGCCGGCCCTCTCGAGCCGTCCGGCTCAGGCCTCGCGTGTCTCCACGAGCACGCCGGCCTGCTGCAGGTCGGTGCCGAGACGGTTGGCGAAGTTCTGGAACTGGTCGGCGGTGCGGGATGCCCCGATCGCCCCGCCCTTGAGCGCCGCGCCCCCGAGGCCCCGGCTCAGCCGCACGACGATGCGGTCGCCGTCCTGGAAGAACTGCACGTCGAACCGCATGTGCATGTCCTTTCCCGCGAACGCGCCCAGCCACACCGTCTTCGCCTTGCTCCCGCGCGATGCGACGAAGCCGCCCGCCGGGGTCGCCTCGACGCCGAAACCCTGAGCGCTGATCGACGCCGCGACCCGGTTGCGGGCATCCTCGACCGAGTCGGAGACGAAGTAGTCGTAGCTGCTGGCCATGTGTTTTCCGCACTTTCTGTTCGGCCGCGACACGCGGCAGCACAGACGATACTCGCACGATCGCGGCGATGGCCACGTCATCAGGCACCTGACGCGGCCCGGCGATTCGCGTACTTATTCTGCTCATATGGTGTTCACAGAAAAATAACGGTTCGATAACTAGCGCTCCGTTACCGGACCGTTATATAGTTTCAAACAGCAGAAGTTGTTTGCTGTGGCAGCCTCTGCGGAATGTGATTGCAGGAC
>JAODAU010000427.1 GCA_025463615.1 Microbacteriaceae bacterium
GACTGCCCGGCGGCGCGCAAGGCCTCGCCGATCTACCAGGTGGATGTCTCCGATCCGCCGTTCTTCGTCGGCCACTCGATCGACGAGCGCATCCCGCTCAGCCAGTCCGAGGCGTTCGTCTCGGAGCTGCGCAAGCACGGCGTCGACACCACCTTCGTCACGGTGAAGGGCACGCTGCACTCGATCGCGATGCTCGGCCCCGACATGCGCAAGCGCATCGTGGCCTTCTTCACCGACAAGCTGGAGAAGCTCCCGTCCTAACCCCCGCGAGGGGCCCGAATCTACCGGGCGCACGGCGCTTGAGATGGTAGTTTCGGGCCCCTCGGCGGATAGGGGTCAGGCGTCGGCGGGGGCCGGGAAGTCGGCGGGCTCCTCCGTGGCAGCCGGGGGCGCGGGCACCGGGTGGGCGCGGCGGTTGCGGAAGCTGCGCACCAGCCAGATCACCAGCGCCGCGATCATCAGCAGGATGCCGACGATGGCCGCGAGCACGAGCAGGATCGCCCAGCGGCCGTCGCCCGTGCGGTACTGCAGCTCCGAGCGCGTCACCACGTTCGTCACCAGCAGCAGCACGACGCTGGCGATGCCGCCCGCGACCAGCACGGCGCCCACGATGGCGAGCACCCGGGTGAGGATCGAGCGACCGAGCGGCGGGTACTGCTCGCGCCGCTCCTTCGCCCCCTCGACCAGGTAGTACAGCACCGGCAGCACCAGCAGCGTGAGCAGGGTGGATGACACGAGCCCGCCGATCACGATGATGGCCAGCGGCTGCGAGATGAACCCGCCATGACCGGTGATGCCGAGCCCGAGCGGCAGCAACGCGCCGATCGTCGCGAGCGCCGTCATGAGGATCGGCCGGAGCCTGCGCGAGGCGCCGTGCACGATCGCGTCGCCCACCCTGAGACCCCTGGCCCGGTACTGGTTGATGAGGTCGACGAGCACGATGGCGTTCGTGACCACGATTCCCACGAGCATGAGCACACCGATGATGGATGCCACGCCCAGCGGGATCCCGGAGATGACCTGCAGCGCGATCGCCCCGGTCGCCGCGAACGGGATCGACACGAGCAGCAGCAGCGGCTGGCGCAGGCTCCTGAACGTGGCCACCATCACCACGTAGACGATGAGGATGGCGGCGAGCAGCGCCAGCCCGAGCTGCTGGAACGAGTCGCTCTGCTGCGAGGTCACGCCGCCGAGGGACACGTTCGCGCTCTGCGGGAGCGTGACCGAGTCGACGGCCTTGCTGACATCCGCCGACGCGCTTCCCGTGTTGTCCGTGCCGGGCACGACGGTGATCGTGGCGCTGCGGAGCCCCTTGATCGTTGTGATGCTCGACGGGCCCTTGACGGTGCTGACGGTGGCAACATCCGACAGCGGCACCGGCCCCTTGAGCGTCGGGATGGAGAACGCCTCGAGCTCGGCCGTCGTGAGCGGCTTGGCGGGGTTGTCCACGTAGATCGAGAGGGTGTTCTCGTCGATCACGATCGTGCCGGTGGCGCTCGGGTTCATGGCCTGGGTGACGATGCCGCCGACCTGCTGCTCGGTGAGCCCGTCGGCCGCGGCCTTCGCGCGGTCGATCTGCACGGCGATGTACGGCAGCGACGACGAGAGGTTGCTCGTGGCCTGCGAGACGTCCTTCAGCTTCGAGACCTTGGCGATGATGTCGTCGCTGGCCTTGTGCAGGTCGGCGTCGCTTCCCGCGGTGACGTTGATCTCGATGTTGGATGACGCGAACCCACCGCTCGCGGCCTGAACCGCGATGTCGCCCTCGCCCTTGATGGTCTTGAGCTGCTTGGTGATGGTGTCCTGCAGCTTGGCCTGGTCGGCATCCGGGTCGGTGGTGATCGAGAAGTTGGTGGCGCCGCTGCCGGAGAACGCGGCGCGCAGGGAGCTGCCGCCCGATCCGATGGTCATGAGCACCGTGTCGACGCCCTTGATTCCTTCGAGCGTGGACTCGACCGGCTTGGACGCCGCGTACTGCGCGTCGAGGCTGGTGCCGAGCGGCAGGGTCTGCGTGACGGTCAGCGTGTTCGTGCCGCTGTTGCCGATGAAGTTGGTCTTGAGGCCGCCGGCCGCGAAACCGCTGCCGACGAGGATGAGGATGGCGATGACCAGCACGAGGGCCGGGAACCTGAGCGTCCAGCGGATGACCGGCAGGTACACCCGCTGCAGCCGCGTCGGCTTCTCGAGCTCGTCGGCCTCCGCGGCGGTGGTGGGCACGGCCTCGCCGTCGGCGTGCTTGTGCACGGTGCGCTTGCTGCCGAGGAACCAGTACGCGAGCACCGGCACGATGGTGAGCGACACGAACAGCGACGAGAGCAGCGCGATCGTGACGGTCAGCGCGAACGGCCGGAACAGCTCGCCGGTGATGTCGCCCACGAACGCGACCGGCAGGAACACCGCGACCGTAGTGATCGTGGATGCCGTGACCGCCACCGCGACCTCGCGCACGGCCGTGCGGATGGCGGTGAGCTTGTCCTCGCCGAGGCCGATGTGTCTCTTGATGTTCTCGATGACGACGATGGAGTCATCCACCACGCGCCCGATGGCGATGGTGAGGGCGGCCAGCGTGATGATGTTGAGCGTGTAGCCGGCGGCCAGCATGCCGATGAAGGTGAGCAGCACCGAGACCGGGATCGAGATCGCCGTGACGAGGGTGGAGCGCACCGAGAAGAGGAACAGGAAGATGATGATCACGGCGAAGGCGAGGCCGAGCAGGCCCTCCTCGGCGAGGCTGTTGATCGACGTGGTGATCGACGGCGCCTGGTCGGAGACGACCGTGAACTTGGTGTTGCCGCCGAGCTGCTTCTCGAGCGTGGGGAGGTCGTCGCGCACCGTCTTCGACACGGAGACGGTGTTGCCCGCCGCCGTCTTGGTGATGTTGAGCGAGACGGACGGCTTGCCGTTGACCGTCGAGTAGCCCGCGATCGGGTCGTCGACGACGGCGACGGTGGCGACATCCCCGATGGTGGGCGCCGTGGCCGCGGGCTTGCCGCCGAGCAGCGGCAGGGCCGCGAGGTCGGCGGTCGACGTGAGCTTGGTGCCGGACTGCACCGTGAGCGTCTTCGAGTCCTCGGTGATCGAGCCGCTGGCGAGCAGCGTTCCGTTCGCGCCCAGGGCGGTCTTGATCGACTGGATGGTGAGGCCGTCGGCGGCGAGCTTGTCGGCATCCGGGGTGATCGTCACCCGCTGCGAGACGGCGCCGAGCAGGCTCACGTCGCTCACGCCGTCGAGCTGCTTGAGGGACGGCACGGTGAGCGACTGCAGCTTGGCCGCGAGCTCGTGCTTGTCCAGGTCGCTGGTGACGGCGAGCTGGATGACGGGGAAGTCGCTCAGGCTGAACGTGATCACCTGCGGGGTGACGCCGCTGGGCAGCGTGCTCGAGAGGCGGTCGAGCGCGAGCTGCACCTTCTGCTCGGAGGTGGCGATGTTGGTGCCGTACGTGAAGGATGCCGTGACCGTCGAGGCGGACGTGTTCGACGTCGCGGTGGTGGAGTCCAGGTTCTCGATGCCCTGCAGCGCGCTCTCGATGGGGGTCGAGACATCCTTGTTCACCACGTCGGGCGAGGCGCCCGGGTAGCTGGTGACGATGTAGACCGACGGCAGCGAGAGGGAGGGGATCAGTTCCTGTTTGAAGTTCGCGAGCGCGACCCCGCCGAACACCGCCACCACGATCGTGACGAGCGCGATGAGTGCGCGGTTACGCAGGCTGAAGACGGACAGCAGATGCACGTGGTTACTCCTGGAGCGGGATGGGCGGATGCGCACAGCGTCGTGCCCTCGGTGCCCAGTATCGCAGGGCTGCCTGCGCGGGCACATACTCCGCTCGGAGTAAAGATTGCGGGCTACACGACCTCGGCCAGGAACTCCTGGTCGAGCAGCGGGCCGCGGGCCAGCGAGTCCCAGGCGGCGGAGAGCGCAGCGACCGCTCTGTCGGTGACGGCCGACGAGTTGCCGATCGGCAGGCGCAGGAAGCGTTCGAACGCGCCATCCATGCCGAAGCGCGGGCCGGTCGCCAGCACCAGTCCCTCGTTGCGGGCCGCGAGCGTGAGCTGCGAGCTCACCGGCGCGCCGAGGTTGACCCACGCGGTGAGGCCGCCGTCCACGTGCGGCACCCGCCACTCGGGGAACGTCGCGGCGAGCGCCGCCTCGAGGTGGTCGCGCCCGGCGCGCAGCTGCTCGCGCCGCGTCTCGAGGATCGCGTCATAGCTCCCGAGCAGCCTCAGCACGATGAGCTGCTCGAGCACGGGCGTGCCGAGGTCGACGGTCGAGCGGGCACGAACCAGGCGCTGGATGAGGGGGCGGTCCGCGCGGATCCACCCGATCCGCAGCCCACCCCACATCGTCTTGCCGACCGACCCGATGAGCACCGCCGGCCCGTACGCGGCCAGCGGCAGCGGCCGCTCGACCCGATCGATCGCGAGGTCGGCCATGGTCTCGTCGGCGACGATGGTGGTGCCCTGCAGGCGGGCGAGGCCCAGCATCCGCTCGCGCAACCCGGCCGACATCGAGCGCCCGGTGGGGTTCTGGAAGTCGGGCATCACGTACCCCATCGCCGGGCTGGTGCGCTGGAGGGCCTGCTCGAGCGCGGGCTCGTCCCAGCCGTCGTCGGTCGTGACGCTGACCGGAACGAGCCGGCCGCCCGCCAGCCGCAACGTCTCGAAGGCGTGCGGGTAGCTCGGCGACTCGACGAGCGCGCTGTCGCCGCGGCCGAGCAGGGTGCGGGCCAGCAGCGCGATCGCGTACTGCGCGCCGATGGTCACCATCACCTGGTCGGGCTCGGTGGGCAGGCCGCGCGCGGCGTAGCGGTCGGCGATCGCCCGGCGAAGCGCTGGCAGCCCGACGATGTCGTAGCCCGAGTCGCCGAGGTACGCGGGCAGCTCCTGCGCCGCCCACGCGGCGGCCTCGGGGATGAGCGAGCTGGCCGGCAGGGCCGCCTTGCTGAGGTCGAGGAACCCGGAGCCCGGCGCGTCGATCGCGAGCGGGGCGCGGGCGGGCAGGCGGGCCACGCTGCCGGAGCCGCGGATGCTGCTGAGGTAGCCGGCATCCCGCAGCTGCGCGTACGCGGCCGACACCGTCGTGCGGCTCACGCCCAGCTGGGCCGCGAGGTCGCGCTCGGCGGGGATGCGCGTGCCGAGCGGGATGCGCCCGTCGAGGATGAGCAGCCGCACCCGGGAGGCGAGGGCCGCATACGCGGGAGCGGACCCCGATTCGCGCCATCCGGCCACCAGGGTGGCCAGGATTCGGGCTGAAAGGGAGGCCATGGCATCCACTCTAGTGAAATTGGACCGTTTGCTTAAGACCAATCGTGCGATTGGCTACCGGTATGTCCCCACGTCTCGCCCGCCGCATCGCGCAACTGCTCGTCGGCCTCTTTCTCTACGGCTACGCCGACGGGATGATGGTGCGCGCCGGCATCGGCGTCGCGCCGTGGGACGTGCTCACCCTGGGCCTCGAACGGCACACCGGCATCGCGTTCGGCTGGCTCACCAACATCATCGGTGCGGTCGTGCTGCTGCTCTGGATTCCGCTGCGCCAACGCCCCGGCGTCGGCACCCTGCTCAACGTGGTGCTGGTGGGCACCAGCGCGCAGGTCGCCCTCTGGACGATCCCGCAGCTGCACGTGCTCTGGGCGCAGGTGCTGCTGTTCGCGGGCGGGCTCGTGCTGCTCGCCGTGGCGACCGGCCTCTATATCGGCGGCGGCTTCGGGCCGGGGCCGCGCGATGGCCTGATGACCGGCATCCACACCCGTTTCGGCTGGCGCATCTGGATCGTGCGCACCGCGATCGAGGTCGCCGTGCTGGTGGTCGGCTGGCTGCTGGGCGGGGATGTCGGCGTCGGCACGGTCGCGTTCGCGCTGCTGATCGGGCCGCTGGTCACCATGACGATGCCGCTGCTGCGGGTGCCGGATCCACGGCCCGCGGTACAGGATGCCGCCGCCACCGTGTAACCCACCCCAGAGAACCCCTGAGTGGGCGATATTTGTCGTCTCCAACGCACAGAGACTGCAAATATCGCCCACTCGAGGTGGGCTCAGCGCGGGCGGCGGGCCACCGCCAGCACCGCGGCCGCGCCGGCCAGCGCGAACGCCGCCGCCCCGACGAACGCCCAGCTGAAGCCCG
>JAODAU010000436.1 GCA_025463615.1 Microbacteriaceae bacterium
GCAGCTCGCGGAACTTGAACACGATCGTCTGGCGCTTGGCCAGCGACATCTCGCTCCAGGCCGGGAAGGCCGCGGATGCCGCGGCGACGGCAGCGTCGACATCCGCCTGGTCGGCGAGGCCGACCCACGCGCTCTGCACGCCCTTCGCCGGGTCGTAGACCGGCGAGGTGCGGTCGCCGGTGCCCGCGGTGGGGGCGCCGCCGATCCAGTGCTGGATCGTGGGGATGCTGGTGTCGGTCATGGTGTCCTTTGCGGGATGGGGGATCGGATGTCGCCGTGCACGAGTCGGGCCGCGGTACCCACCGCGGCGTCGACGTCGTCATCGGCGGGGTAGAGCAGGGTGCGGCCGACGACCAGGCCGCGCACGCCGGGCAGCGCGAGGGCGCGCTCCCAGGAGGCGAAGGTCTCGTCGGGCCCGGAGTCGGGGTCGCCGCCGAGCAGGAGCGTGGGCAGCGTGGTCGCCGCCATCACGCGATCCATCTGCTCGACGACCGGGAGCTTGAGCCAGGTGTATGCGGTCGACGCGCCGAGGCCGGACGCGATCGCGACCGAGCGGATCACCGAGTCGGCATCCAGATCGTTGACGATCGCGTCGCCCTGCCAGCGGCTGAGGAACGGCTCGAGCATGATCGGCAGCTCGGCGCGGGCGGAGGCGGTGACCGCCTCGGCGGCGCGCTCGAGGGTCGCCGCGCTGCCGGGGTCGGCGAGGTTCACGCGCAGCAGGAACTTGGCGAAGTCGACGCCGGCCGTGGCGAGGTCGGCGGGGCCGTAGGCGGTGACGCGGTCATCCATCTCGAAGGTCGCGCCGCTCAGGCCGCCGCGGTTCATCGAGCCGACGGCGAGCTTGCCGTCGAGCCGGCCGAGCACGGCGAGGTCCTGCAGGATGTCCGGGGTCGCGAGCACGCCGTCGACCGCCGGGTTGGCGAGCGCCGCTGCCAGTCGCTCGAGCAGGTCGTACCGGTCGCCCATCGCCATCGGCTGCGAGCGGATGCCGAACGCGCCCCGAGCGGTGTGGTCGGCCGCGATGATGAACAGCCGCCGGTCGTCGACGAACAGGGCCCGGCGCGGGCGGGAGACGAGCGAGCGCGCCACGATGGCGGGCGCGGTGGCCCGCAGCGTGCGCAGCCGGTCGAAGTCGAGGGCGGTCACGGCAGCGTCCCTCCCAGCAGCGCCTCGACCTCGGCGGTCGTGGGCATCGCGGTCGAGCACTCGCGGCGGGTGGCGACGATCGCGCCCGCCGCGTTCGCGAACTCGATGGTGCGGGCGAGCGGCCAGCCGGCGAGGAGCCCGTGGCACAGGGCCCCGCCGAATCCGTCTCCCGCGCCCAGGCCGTTGACGACGTCCACGCGCACGGCCGGCACCTCGACGGTCTCCTCGGCGGTCTTCGCCAGCACGCCGCCGGGGCCGAGCTTGACGATGGCGAGGCCGACGCCGCGCTCGAGCAGCGCGTCCGCGGCGCGGTGCGGGTCGGTCTCGCCGACGGCGACCTCGCACTCCTGCAGGTTGCCGACGACGACGCCGACGTGCTCCAGCGCACGGCCGATCTGCTCGGTGGCGTGCGCGGGGGTCGGCCAGAACGCGGCGCGGTAGTCGAGGTCGAGCACGGTGTGATCGCGGCGCTCGCGGGCCTCCCAGGCGGCGAAGTGCGCGGCCCGGCTCGGCTGCTGCGAGAGCCCGGTGACCGTCGACCAGAAGACGCCGGCGTGGTGGATCGCGTCGGGGTCGAGCTCGGCGGCGGTGATCACCAGGTCGGGCGCGATGGGGGCGCGGTAGAAGTAGAGCGGAAAGTCGTCGGGCGGGAAGATCTCGCAGAAGGTGACCGGGGTCGCGAGCCCGGGCACGCTCTGCACGAACTCGTCGCTGACGCCCAGCCGCAGCAGTTCGCGGTGCACGAAGCGGCCGAACGGATCGTCGCCGGTGCGGGTGATCACCGCCGAGCTGCGGCCGTGGCGCGCCGCCGCGATGGCCACGTTGGTGGCGCTGCCGCCCAGGTATTTGGCGAAGGTCTCGGCATCCTCGAGGCCGACGCCCTCCTGCAGCGGGTACAGGTCGATGCCGACGCGACCTATGGTGATCACATCGAAGACGTGTGACGGCCCTGTGCGTGTCATACCTGGTGTTACCGCTTCTCGAAGTCTTCCGGTGATCACGTTCACGATACACGGAGTTTGGCCTAATGTATTGACAAACATCCGTCCCCGAGGAAGAGGGCAAGCATGACCTATACAGCCAGGATCGCCGGCGCCCCGATCTCGTGGGGCGTCAGCGAGGTGCCGGGGTGGGGCGTGCAGCTCCCGCCCGAGCGGGTGCTCGCCGAGATGCGCGAGCTGGGCCTCTCGGCCACCGAGTTCGGGCCGGACGGCTTCCTGCCGTCCGCGCCGGCGGAGAAGGCGGCCGAGCTGGCGCGCTTCGGGCTCACCGCGGTGGGCAGCTTCGTGCCCGTGGTGCTGCACCTCGAGTACCCGGAGCTGCTGCCCGCCATCCACCGCGTGCTCGACGACTACGCGGCCGCCGGATGCGACGTGCTCGTGCTCGCCGCGGTCAGCGGCGTCGAGGGCTACGACGCCGCCCGGCCCGAGCTGACGGATGCCGAGTGGGCCACCCTCTTCGCCAACCTCGACCTCATCCGCACCAAGGCGGCCTCCCGCGGGGTGACCGCCGTGCTGCACCCCCACGTGGGCACCGTCGTCGCGACGCGTGACGACGTCGAGCGCGTGCTGGCGGGCTCGAGCATCCCGTTCTGCTTCGACACCGGCCACCTCATGATCGGCGGCACCGACCCGGTCGAGTTCGCCGCGAAGCACGCCGACCGCATCGCCCACGCCCACCTCAAAGACGTCTCGCGCGACGGCATCGAGCGCGTCGCCCGCGGCGAACTCACCTACTACGACGCGATCGCGGCCGAGGCGCTGTACCGCCCGCTCGGGCGGGGGGACGCCGACATCCGCGCCATCGTGCGCAGCCTCGCGCTCAGCGGTTACACCGGCTGGTACGTGCTCGAGCAGGACAAGGTGCTCACGGAAGAACCGGCGCCCGGCGAGGGTCCGATCGCCGACGCGCGCAGCAGTGTGTCGTTCCTGCTCGGCGTGCTCGACGAGCTCGAGGTGACGCAGTGACCGCCCCGCTGCGTTTCGGGCTGATCGGCACCGGCCGCATCGGCCAGGTGCACGCCACCAACATCGCCGCCTCGCAGGATGCCAGGCTGCAGTGGGTCTGCGACGCGCTGGTCGACGGCGCGCGCGAGACCGCCGCACGCCTCGGCGGCACGGCCACGGCCGACTCGGCCGAGGTGTTCGCCGCCGGGGACGTGGATGCCGTCATCATCGCCTCGCCGACCGCCACGCACGTCGACCTCATCGCGGCGGCCATCGAGAGCGGCATACCGGTGCTCTGCGAGAAGCCGATCGACCTCGACATCCTGCGCGTCGACGGCCTGTGCGCCCGGGCCGCGGCCGGCGGCGTGCCCATCGCGCTCGGCTTCAACCGGCGCTTCGACCCGCACTTCGCCGAGCTGCACCGCCGCGTCGCCGCGGGCGAGATCGGCCGCCTCGAGAACCTCGCCATCGTGAGCCGCGACCCCGCGCCGCCGCCCGCCGCGTACGTGGCGGTGTCGGGCGGCATCTTCCGCGACATGACCATCCACGACTTCGACATGGCGCGGTTCTTCGTGCCCGAGATCGTGTCGGCGACCGCGCACGGCACGGTGGCGTTCAGCGAGGAGATCCGGGATGCCGGGGACGTCGACTCCGCCGTGGTCGTGCTGCGCGGCGCGGGCGGCGAACTCGTCACGATCACCAACTCGCGGCACAGCGCCTACGGCTATGACCAGCGACTCGAGGCGTTCGGCTCGAAGGGGCTGCTGCAGGTCGGCAACATCGGCGAGACGGTCGTGAGTCGCTGGGGCGCCGACGGGGTCGAGGCGCGAGCGCCGTACCTGGACTTCTTCCTGCAGCGCTACGCCGAGGCATATCGCGCCGAGCTTGCGGCCTTCATCGAGTTGGCTCGCGGCGGTGAGTCGCGCAGCCCCGGCTTCGAGGACGGCCGGGCCGCGCTGGTGCTGGCGGATGCCGCGGCACGATCCGTCGTGGAGGGGGTCACGGTCGAGGTGGATCTCTCGCACTGATTGCGTTTAGGCGCTGCGCATGTCACTATGTGCTGACATACCATGTGAATGGTCGTTAGTCTCCCACTGACCGCGCTGATCCAGCCTGAGGTTCCAATGGAGGAACCATGACAATCCCCGAGACTCCCCTCGTCGAGGCGGCAACCGCGCTCGCCGCGACGCCCACGCCGCGCATCCGCAAGCTGCTCGCCTTCCTGCTCCCCGCCACCACCGGCATGATCGCGGTGTACCAGGCGGTGCAGCAGATCCTCATCCCCGGCCAGCTCGAGGCCATCGACCCGGTGCACAAGATCGGCAACCTCGCGATCCTCACCACGTTCGTGGCGATCACGTCGATGATCGGCATCCCGCTGGGCGGCGCCCTCTCCGACCGCACGCGCTCCCGCTTCGGCCGGCGCGCGCCGTGGATCGTGGGAACGTCGCTCGTCTCGGGCGTGATCATGATCGCGATGAGCTTCACCGGCAACCTCATCGTGCTCGGCGTGCTCTTCACGGCGCTCTGGCTCACCGCCAACATGTACCAGGGCGCGCTGACCGCGGTGCTGCCGGATCGGGTGCCCGAGTCCCGCCGCGGCTGGGCCGCCGCGCTCATCGGCCTCGCCACCCCGCTCGGTGTGCTCATCGGCGTCAACGTTGCGGGCCAGGCCGGGCAGGTCTGGGGCTACGCGATCATCGCGATCCTGTTCGTCGCGACCGCCGTCGCCTTCGTGATCGGCACGCGCGAGAAGTCCAGCGTCGACCTGCCGGTCGTGGTCCGCGAGAAGCGTCTCAGCCTGGCCGGCGGGGTGGGCGAGTTCCTCTCCGCGTTCCGTTCGCGCGACTACTCGCTCGCGTTCGCGAGCCGGTTCGCGCTGTTCCTGTCGTACGCGACGGTGAGCGGATTCCTGTTCTTCACGCTGAGCGACTTCATCGGCAAGGACCAGCTGCCGGGCGGCGACCCGGCCAAGGCCGTCGCGACGCTGCTCACCTACACGGTGGTCGGCTGGGTGGTCGTGGCGACCGCGCTCGGCTGGCTGTCGGACAAGCTCAACCGCCGCAAGCTGTTCGTCGCCATCGCGGCGGTCGGCCTCGCGGTCACCATGTTCGTGCCGATCCTGATGCCCACCTGGAACGGCATGGTCATCTACTCGGTGCTGGTCGGCGTGTTCATCGGCACCTACTTCGCGGTGGACCTCGCGCTGATGTCGCTGGTGCTGCCCAACAAGCTGCAGGAGGGCCGGGACCTCGGCATCCTGAACGTTGCGGTCGGCCTGCCGACCATCATGTCGGGCCTCATCGCCGGCGCGATCATCACGTTCCTCGGCGGGTACGCGTCGCTCTACATCTTCGGTGCGGTGTGCGCGATCCTGTCGGGCGTGCTGGTGCTGTTCATCAGGAAGGTCCGCTGACCGCATGACCGTCATCAGGGGCGCGCGGGGCGCGATCGGGTACGACACGTTCGGCGACGACGGCGCCCCGCAGCTGCTGCTGATCCAGGGCTTCAGCGCCCAGCGGCTCGGATGGCGGCCCGGCTTCTGCCAGGCCGTCGCCGACCGGGGCTTCCGCGTCATCCGGCACGACAACAGGGATGTCGGCCAGTCCGAGCATTTCCCGGCCGGCGGCTACACGCTGCCCGACCTGGCCGACGACACGGCGAGCCTGCTCGACGAGCTCGGCATCGAGTCCGCGCACATCGTGGGCCAGTCGATGGGCGGCATGATCGCGCAGTTGCTCGCGACCGGGCATCCCTCGCGCGTGCGCTCGCTCGGCCTGCTCTACACGGCGGCGAACACGAACCACTTCATCAACGCCGACGAGCAGGTCGCGGCCGCGTCGACGGCGGTGGCGCCGATCACGCGCGAGGAGTTCGTCGCGTCGTACGTCGTGAGCGAGGGCAACTGCGCCTCGCCGGGTTACCCGCAGGACACCGCCTGGCTCGCCGAGCTGGGCGGCCGGATGTGGGACAACGCGGGCGGCGCGGACTACGACGGCATCGGCCGTCAGCTCCAGGCCCTGCTCGCCTACACCGACCGCGTCGAGGACGACCGCACAATCGCCGTCCCGACCGTGGTCATCGCGGGCGACGGCGACGGGCTCATCGACCACTCCGCGTCGCTCGAGGTGCACGAGGCGATCCCGGGGTCGACGCTTACGATCTTCCCGGGCATGGGGCACGAGCTGCCCGAGCCGCTCTGGCCGGCGATCGCCGACCTCCTGGCCGCCAACGCCCACCGCGCCTAGCGGCGCTTCGACCAGGCCTGGCGCTCGGGGGCGGCGGCGTCCGGGACGAGCCCGCTCGTCGTGTCGAAGACCATGGTCTGGCGCGTCTCGGTGTCGTAGGCGGGCCAGCCGGGGTCGCCGGTGGTGGCGAAGCGGATCCAGGCCGCGTGCATGCGGGCGGCCAGCTCGGCCGGCGGGTTCGGGCCGACCATGAGCTCGCCGCGCTCGCCGAACGCGAGCACGGCATCCAGGTCGTCGCGCACGAACGGGTTGTCGGTGGCGTGGGCCGCGCCGAGCCCGGCGGGGCGGCGCGGGTTCTCCCAGCGGAACTCGTAGAGCCAGGTGGGCGCCGTGCGCGCCTCGGCCAGGCGGATGGTGGGCATGCGGGCGACCCAGTCCGTCCAGGCCGCCTCGATGAGGGCCCCACGGTCGGTGATGTGGCGGGGGCCGTCGCGGTAGGCGGCGCGGATGCCGGCATCCACCCCCAGGAAGCGGCGGAACACCCAGGCGACCAGCGGGTTCGGTGTGCCGAGGGCGCGCAGGAACCCGGCCGTCTCGTTGCGCACTGTGCCGGTAAGAAGCGGCACGCCCCGCTGCGTTCGCGCCGCCTCGAACGGCGGCACGGGCAGCGACGGCGTGCCGTACACCGCGCGGAACGGACTCACGGTGAACGCCTGCGAGCCGTGCCTGATCGGGTTCACGAAGTCGAGCGCCATCGGCAGCGTCTCGGCGACGGTGCGCTCGATCGGTACCTCGGCGAGGGCCGCGCGGGTCGCCGGGACCCCAAGCCGCTTCGCGAGCCGCCGCGTCACCGCGGTCGCCTGCTTCACGCTCGCGGCGGCCGTGGGCGTGCCGCTCGATGAGATGGCGCGCACGAACAGCCCCTGCGCCGACGGCATAGCGAGCAGGGTGAGCACGCTGATCGCGCCCCCGGACTGTCCGAAGATGGTCACGTTGGCCGGGTCACCGCCGAACGCCGCGATGTTGCGCTGCACCCACTCGAGCGCGAAGACCTGGTCGCGGAACCCCAGGTTGTCGGTGCCGTCGCCGAGGTAGCTGAAACCCTCGACGCCGAGGCGGTAGTTGATGCCCACGTGCACGACGCCGTCTCGCGCGAACGTGCGGCCGCTGTAGCCGGGGGCCGTGGCCGAGCCGATCATGAGGCCGCCGCCGTGGATCCAGACCATGACGGGCAGGCCGGATGCCGCGACATCCGGCGTCCAGACCTCGAGGGTGAGCAGGTCCTCGCCCTGCGTCTTCGGCATGTAGTACACGTCGTCGATGTCGTCGGAGGGGAAGGTTGGCTGCGGGGCGCCGACGCCGGTCACCGTCGCGTCGCGCACGTCGCTCCACGGTTCGGGCGCCACCGGCGGCCGGAAGCGGCGCGGCCCGAAGGGGGGAGCCGCGTACGGCACGTTGAGGAAGAAGGCGAGCCCGGCATCCTCGCCGCCCTCGATCACGCCGTACTCGGTGGCAACGCGAATGGTCATGGCACAAGTGAACCACGGTTCGGGTCCCGGCGTGGCAGGACTCTGCGATAGTGAGTTATGCCTTCGCTCGCGCCCCAGACCCCGGCTCGCGGCACGCGCCCCCGCAACCGGCGCGAGATCACCATCGAGGCCGCCACCGAGCTCTTCTACCGGCGCGGCTATGCCGACGTGGGCATGACCGACATCGCCACGGCGACGAACGTGGGGGCGTCGGCGCTGTACCGCCACTTCCCGAGCAAGGCGGAGCTGCTCGTGGCCGCGATCCGCACCGGGCTCGGCCGCTACCAGCGGGTGTTCGCCGATGCGGAGTCGATCGAGGGCGACGCCCGGACCCGCCTCGACGTGGTGCTGCGGCGCCTGAGCGAGGCGGCCGTCGGGCAGCGCCAGCTCGGCGTGCTCTGGCAGCGCGAGTCGCGCAACCTCCCCGACGCCGAGCAGCGGATGCTGCGCGAGGAGCTCAGCTCCACCAACCGCGAGCTCTCCGCCTTTGTGCTCGCCGCACGCCCCGACCTCGACGAGGACCGCGCCGACGTGCTCGCCTGGTGCGCCATGAGCGCGCTCGTGAGCATCAGCTTCCACGCGCTCGAGCTGCGGCAGCCGGCGTTCACCGACCTCATCGTCGACCTGGTCACCGAGATCACCGCGCTGCCGATGCCCGAGACGGAGAAGTCGGATGCCCCGGCACCGCGCGCGAAGACGGCCGAGCCCGAGACCCGCCGCGACAGCCTCATCACGGTCGCGACCGCCCTGTTCGCCGAGCGCGGGTTCGCCGCGACCGGCATCGACGAGATCGGCGACGCGGCCGGCATCGCGGGGCCGAGCGTGTACAGCCACTTCGAGAGCAAGCAGGCCATCCTGGTGGCGGCGATCCAGCGTGCCGCGAACGTGCTGCGCGCCGACTACGAGCGCGTGCTCGCCGAGGACGCGCCGGCGCCGCGGAAGCTCGCCCAGCTGGTGGATTCGTACGTGCGCATCGCCAATCGCGACCGCTTCGTCATCCGCACCCTGCTCTCGGAGATGGGGCAGCTGCCCCAGGCGGATCGCGACTCCGCGCGCCAGGAGCAGCGCCAGTTCATCGACGACTGGGTGGCGCTGCTGCGGGAGTTCACCGACGTGGATGCCGTCTCCGCCCGCATCCGCGTGCAGGCCGTGCTGCTCGTGGTGAACGACGCCGTGCAGACGCCGCACCTGCGCGACCGGCCGGGCTTCGAGCAGACGCTCGCCCGCATGTCGAAGACACTCCTGGGCATCCCCTCGACGTAATCCTTCCTCGCTGGAAGAATTTCAGCGGGCGGGCCGCGACCGCGTGCTAGCCTAAGTGAATCGGCGTTCGGGTGCCACAAGCGCCCGGCGCGGTCAGAGAGGACCGATATGGACTTGCGCGATTCGACAGCCCTGGTCACCGGGGCGGCATCCGGCCTGGGGGCCGCGACCACCACGGCGCTGCGCGAGCGGGGGGTGCGCGTGCTCGCGCTCGACCTGCCGTCGCAGCTCGAGAAGGTCGAGCAGACCGACGACGGCATCGACTACGTCGCGGCGGATGTCACCGACGAGGAGCAGGTCGCCGCCGCGCTCGCGCGGGTGACCGCGCCGCTGCGGCTCGTCGTGAACTGCGCCGGCATCGCCCCCGCCATCCGGCTGCTGTCGTCGAAGGGCGTGCACGACCTGGCATCCTTCCGGCGCACGCTCGACGTGAACGTGGTCGGCACGTTCAACGTGCTGCGGCTCGCCGCCGAGCTGATGGCGACGAACGAGCCCGACGCGGACGGCCAGCGCGGGCTCATCGTCAACACGGCATCCGTAGCGGCGTACGAGGGGCAGATCGGGCAGGCCGCCTACGCGGCCTCGAAGGCGGCGATCGTGGGGCTCACCCTGCCGGTCGCGCGCGACCTGGCCCGGCACGGCATCCGGGTGAACACGATCGC
>JAODAU010000442.1 GCA_025463615.1 Microbacteriaceae bacterium
GAGTCGAGGTCACCCTGGATGAGCGACATGAAGACCTTCTCCGACATCGCACCGGTCAGCAGGGGTGCAGCGTTGGCGCTCGAATCGTCGTTGGCCTTCGGGGTGAAGAGCGCCTCGAACCACAGCACACTGCCGGGGGCGTTCGAGATGCGGTCCTGGATCTCGGAGGTGAGGGGCGGCAGGCTCGCCACCGGCTTGTTCACCTTGAATCCGGAGAAGCTGCCCTGCGTCTTCAGCGACTGCGAACCCCAGTTCTTGGAGATGCAGGTGAGCCAGCCACCGACCTTGTCGTTGTACAGCTTCTTGTTGATGACGTTCGGCGAACCGACGTTGGCCGGGTATCCCTTGATGCCCGGGAACTGGAAGAACCCGATGTCCTTGCCGACCTTGTTCTGCGCGGGGTCATTGACATTGGCCAGGAACCACGTGCCCATGTACATCATTGCGGCCTTGCCGTTGAGCATCTGTGCGTTCATGGTGTCGTAGTCGAGGTTCGTGATGCCGTCGATGAAGTCGGGGCCCAGCTTCTGCAGGTCCTCGGCCACCTTCACGTACTTCGGGTCGGTCAGCTTCGCCTTGCCGGAGGCGACCTTCGACAAGGCGTCCGGACCGAGCTCGCTGTAGATCATGGCGCCGAGCCAGCGGCTGATGGTCCAGCCGGTCTTGCCGGAGGCGACGATGGGGGTGACCCCCGCTGCCTTCAGCTTGGCCGCCGCCTTCTCGAGGTCGGTCAGCGTCTTCGGCACGGCGATGTTGTTGTCGGCGAAGATCTTCTTGTTGTAGAAGATGCCCTCGATGTTGAACTGGAGCGGCAGGGTCGGGAACGCTCCGTCGTAGAGCTGGTGGATCACGGAGGTGGCCGCCGGGGTCACCTGGTCGAGAACGCCGAGGCTCTTCAGGGTCTTGTCGAGGTCGAGCACCTGGCCGGCCTTGGCGAGGTCGCCACCGGGCTTGATGAGCGACTGCGTGCCTGCGTAGAAGACGGGGAGGGCATCCTGGCCGGAGAGCAGCTGGATCTTGGACTGCATGTCGGCGCTCGGCGTCTGGTCGAGCGTGTACGGCAGGGCCTTGTCATCCGCCGCGCACTGGTTCTTCTTGAGAATGTCGAACAGCTGTCCCGTCTGCGTGTTCTCGTTGGTGACGAGGACAGAGAACTTGGTGGCGCCGACCGGTTTGGCAGTGGAGCCGCCGTCTCCGCTGCCCGAACTACAGGCCGCGAGGGCAAGGCTCGTCACGGCGGCAAACGCGATCAGTGCCGCCGCTCGGCGGGTCTTGGTGCGAATAGTCACCTTCAAACTCCTTTGTTTATGTGCAAGGTGGGAGGCGTATTACCTGCCGCTCTGAAACGCTACAAGCCGAAACGCATCTGGTCAACAGGTCGACCGGATGTTGGAGGCATTGTTTTTGGACTCGGTCCCGCCAACTCGGCTTGAAACGTGTCAAGACTTCTGCCAGAGTTGCGAAATGCCCAAGCCCATCGTCGTGATCCGCTCGTTCCCCCTCGACGACGACGAACGGGCGGTGCTGCTGGATGCCGCCGGGCCCACTCTCGACGTGCGCTTCGACACCGCCGACTCCCCCCAATCACTGCAAGGCGTCGCCGCCGTGGCGGGCACCCTGAGCGACGACGAGCTCGCCTCGACCCCCGCGCTGCGCTGGATCAACCTCTGGAGCGCGGGCGCGGACATGGCGCTCACGCCGGCGATGCAGGCGAGGCCCGACATCATCCTCACGGCCACGCTCGGCAACGGCGCCCCCGCCCTCGCGGAGCACGCCGTGATGCTGATGCTGCTCCTCGCGCGCGGCGGCTGGCACTGGGCCGACGCGCAGCGCGCGCACGAGTGGGGGCGCCTGCAGCACGTGGAGCTCGCGGGCCAGACCCTCGGCATCGTCGGGCTGGGCCGCTCCGGCGAGCGCCTCGCGCGCATCGCCCGGGCGATGGACATGCGCGTCCTCGCGACGCGACGCACGCCCGGCGACGACCCGCGGGTGGATGCCACGTTCCCTCCCGACCGCGTCGGCGACATGCTCGCCGACAGCGACTACGTGGTCGTCACCGCCCCGCTCACCCCCGACTCGCGCGGCATGATCGGCGAGGCCGAGTTCCGGCGCATGAAGCCGACCGCCAGGTATGTCAACATCTCGCGCGGGGCCGTCGCCGACGAGGCGGCGCTCGAGCGCGCGCTCACCGAGGGCTGGATCGCGGGCGCCGGACTCGACGCCCACCACACCGAGCCGCTCCCCCGCGACAGCGTGCTCTGGGACCTCCCCAACGTGATCGTCACGCCGCACAATGCGGCCACCAGCACGGCGGCGAAGGCCCGCGCCATCCGCTCCTACGCGGCCAACCTGGCGCGCTTCGCGGCCGGCGAACCACTGGCCGACGTCGTCGACCGCGTGGCAGGCTACTGACCACCCCGATCCACCAAGGAGCACCGATGCTTGACCGCTGGAAGCGCACGCTCGAAGAGCACATCCACGCCAACTCAGACCAGATGATGAGGGAGCCCGCCGGCGGCATCGCCCACCCCTACATCGTGCCGACGAGTCCGGATTCGCCGTACTACTCGACGGCGCTGTGGGACTGGGACTCCTGGTTCACGAGCATCGTGCTGGGCCAGGTCGAGGCCGACACCGACCGCCGCGGCCACTTCTTCGCCTACGAGGAGGGCAGCGTGATCAACTTCCTCGAGCACACCGACGCCGACGGCGTGATGCCGATCCAGCTCACCCCCGACAAGGGCTCGCTCACCCACGGCGACCCGAGCCGCGCCGGCGGGTTCGCCGAGAACATGCACAAGCCGGTCATCGCGCAGCAGGCGGCGGCGCTCTCGCAGCGGCGCGGCGACGCCGAGTGGATCCGCCCGCAGATCGAGGTGCTCGGCCGCTTTCTCGAGCGGTACCTCGAGAGTCACGTGCACGCCGAGACCGGCCTCGCCTACTGGCAGAGCGACTTCGCGATCGGCGTCGACAACGACCCGTCGGTGTTCTACCGTCCCGACAAGAGCACCGCCTCCATCTACCTCGGCAGCCTGCTCTACCGCGAGCTGCTCGCCTTCGGCTACCTGCTCGAGGAGCTCGGCCGCGTGACCGAGGCGAACGTGTGGCGCGGTCACGCGCAGGACCTCGCCGACGCCATGATCGAGCACTGCTGGGACGAGCGCGACGGCACGTTCTACAGCGTCGACCTCGCGCTCCGGTCCATCGACAACGACGACTGGCTGCACAAGGGCGCCCCGCGCACCTGGTCGTCGCTGCTGCTCCGGGTGGACAGCTGGTCGAGCTTCCTTCCGCTCTGGGCCGGCTTCGCCACCCAGGAGCAGGCCGAGCGCATGGTGGAGCGCGTGCGCGACCCGCGCACGTTCAACGCGACCTACGGCATCCGCTCGCTCTCCCGGCTGGAGAAGATGTTCAGCCTGCGCGCGACCAACAACCCCTCGAACTGGCTCGGCCCGGTCTGGGGAATCAGCAACTACCTGGTCTTCCGCGGCTTGGTCAAGTACGGCTTCGACGAGGATGCCCGCACCCTCGCCGAGCAGACGGTGAAGCTCTTCGGCCAGGACCTCGACACCAACGGATCGCTGCACGAGTACTACAACCCGGACAACGGCCAGCCCATCATGACCAAGGGATTCCAGAACTGGAACTTCCTGGTGCTCCAGATGATCGCCTGGCTCGACGGGCGCGTGGTGGTCGCAGAGTTCTAGACCGGTCCGAACTCGTCGCGCCAGAGATGTTCGGCGCGGAATCCGAGGCGCGCCCGGGCCTTGTCCGTCGACATGAGCGACTCGTACTCGCCGAGCTGCTTCGTGACCGGCGTGCCCGGGAACCAGGCCTCCGCGAGTTCGGCGCTCGGGATGCTGAGCCCGCTGTCGGGAGCCGCGACGTTGTAGATCTCGAACCCGGGCGCGGCGTTGTCGAGGGCGAGCGAGACGGCCTGGGCGCCGTCGCGGGCATCCACGTAGCTGCCGATCAGGTCGCGACGGTAGGCGGGATCCCCCGCACGCGCGAAGCCGGCGTACTCCCCCGGCGCGACCACGTTGGTGAAGCGCAGCGCCGTGATCGACAGCCCG